>JAKPOQ010000054.1 GCA_029547745.1 Actinomycetes bacterium | reverse complement strand
CATTGTCAGTCTGGACAACACATGTCACAATTGGCAACACTTGCGCCGCTGCCTGGTCGAATCGGAACACAGTGACAACCGCTGCGCCGAAACCGTTCCGTCTTCCTCCAGATGGTGATCGACTGACGCGACTCGAGCGCGGACGCGCAGACTTGCCAGCGCGGCGCTGCCGGCGAGCGGCTGTGTCCAGACGAGCCGGTGGACAGGAGTGAACGAGGAGTCGGTCCAGCGGGTACGTGAAGAGCCGCCAGGCCCTGCCCTCTGGACCAACCGCAACTTCTTGCTCCTCTGGTCCGGGCAGTTCGTCTCGCAGCTCGGCGACCGCCTCTACTACATCGCCTTCCCTTGGCTCGTGTACGGCGCCACCGACTCCGCCCTTTCCACGGGTGTCGCCCTTGCGCTGTACACAGTCCCGTACCTGCTCTTCGGGATGATCGCCGGCGTCGTCATCGATCGCTTCGACAAGCGTCGACTCATGCTCCTCGCCGAGGTCGCACGGCTGGTGCTGGTCCTGCTGGTGCCCGTGGCTGCGAGCCATGCCCTGTGGACCGTCTTCGCGCTGAGCTTCGCAGTCGCCAGCCTGACGGTGCTTTTCGACCCAGCCAAACTCTCGCTCCTGCCCGACATCGTTGCTAAGGACCAGCTGCTTCGCGCGAACTCGTTGCTCGCGTCGGCCGAGACGCTCACCGAGGTGCTCGGGTACGCCGCCGCCGGCTTCCTGCTCGCCGTCGTCTCGACCACTACGGCGTTCCGCATCGACGCGGCGACCTTCCTGTTCTCCGCCGCGACGCTGCTGCTGATGTCGTACCGGCGGCCGGCGCGCGCAGCGGGACCGGCCGCACGGTCCTTTGCCCGCGAGCTACGTGAAGGCTTCGCGCAGATCCGCCGCCATGCCGGACTGCTGGCTAACACCGTGCTCGCCGTCTTCATCGCACTCGGACTCGGGGCGACGCTGCCGCTCACGTTCTTCCTCGCCGTGAACGTCCTCGGCAGCCAGCCCCGAGGAGCAGAGCTGGACCTCGGCATTGCGAGCTTCGGCATCTTCGAAGCGGCGATCGCCGCAGGCTATCTCTCCGGTTCCGTGGCGGTGGCGGCGGTGGCGGCGCGCCTACCGCTCGGCCGCGCCATCATCGCGGGATTCGCCATGACCGGAGCCGGGATGGCGGCCATCGCAGCAGCCGACCGGATCTGGACCGCCGCCGTGGTCTTCGCCGTCATCGGGTTCGCCAACGCCGTCGGGCTCATCGCCATCGACACTTATGTGCAACGCGTCGTCCCGGAGCCCGTCCGTGGCCGCGTGTGGGGTTCGCGATTCATGCTGACGCAGGGCGCCTACGCCACCTCGGTCCTTGCTGGTGGGGCTCTCCTGACCGTCATGGGTGCGCAGACCCTCTTCGTCGCTGCCGGAGTGATCGTCGCCCTTCCAGCCCTCATCGCCCTCTTCGTGCCCTCGTTGCGAGAGGCGTGAGGCAGGGACGGATGACCGCCTCGCCGCCTCGGTGATAGCCTAGCCGAGCGCGGCAGGACCGGACTCGCGCGACAGAGGCGAGGCGGGCGCTGGCGACCGGAGACACCCGGGGCAAGCCGCGCGAGAGGCCCATGGACTCCTGCGACGACTTCATTCACGACGTGACGACCCCTGCGTCGACCTCGCGGGCGACAACGTCCGGGGCGCCTCCGGACGAGGTCGGCCGCGGGGCGACAACATCCGAGTCGCCGCCGGATCCCATCGGCCCCACGAGCTCGACGGGCGGGGCACGCCCGGACCGAACGAGCTGGTTCCAGCTCGGCGTCGTGTGTTTTGCGAGCTTCGTCGCCTGGACCGCCTTCGGGGCGATCCTCCCATACCTCCCTCTCTTCCTGAAGGATCAGGCCCACAGCTCGCTGACGATGATCGGCGTCATCGCCTCCATGTACTACGTCGGCACCCTGTTCTTCTCATCACCGCTCGGCTGGCTGAGCGATTCGATCGGCAGGAAGCCCGTCATCGTCGGCGGCTCCGCCCTCACCGCCGTCGCCATGCTGCTGTTCACGACGACGACGAACCCACTCTGGTTCATTCTCTTCCGTCTGCTCGAAGGGATCGGGACGGCCGGCATCGGCCCGGCAGGCCAGGCCTTCATCGCCGACATCACGCCAGAGCGCGACCGCAGCAAGGCGTATGGGATCCTGACGACGGCGCAGTACGGGGGCCTGATCATCGGACCGGCGCTCGCGCCGCCGCTGTATCACCTGGCGGGCGGCGGCCTCGACGGCTTCTACGCGATCTTCTACTTCGGCGCCGCGTTCGCGGCCGTGACGACCGTCGTCATGCTCGCCTTCGTGAAGGAACCGGCCGCGAGCCGCGCGCGCCGCAGGGCGCGCGCGGCTCGCGGCCTCACTGAGCGCGAGCGCCCCCCTTATCGCTCGGTGCTCACGCGCCCCATCCTCGCCTTCGTCGTCATCGCCTTCCTGAGCCACTACGCCATGGGCGGCTGGGAGGTCGTATGGAGTATCTGGCTCGACCATCTCGGAGCCTCGAAGACATACATCAGCATGACATGGGTCGCCTACTCGGTCCCCATGCTGCTCGCGTTCGCCGGCGGCATGCTCGCCGACCGCTACAACCGCTTCGCCCTCATGTTCGTCGGCTACACGATCTCGGCCCTGTCCTGGATCGTGTACGGCGTCACCACCGACTTGACGCTCTTCCTCATCGTCAACGTGATCGAGGGTTTCGCGATCGCCTTCTCGTACCCGGCGAAGCAGGCCTTCCTGATCCAGGTGAGTCCCCCGAGATGGCTCGGGACCGTCACCGGCATCGAGACGACGTCGATGCAGCTCGCAGGCTGGCTCGGCTCACTGACGGCGCCGATGCTCTACGCCCGCGTGTCGGGCTACGTCCTCGCCATCGGCGGGGCGCTCGCCCTCCTCGGCCTGGCCATCGGCGGGCCGACGCTCCGCGGTGAATGGCGCCGCATCACCGAGGTGGGCGACCGCCGTTCGTGCGAGGAGCTCGACACGCTCTCCGGCGAGGTGCGGCCCGACGCGGCGTCGCATCCCCCGTTCGGCATCGAGTGAGCCCGCACGCTCAGAACCGGCGCACCTCGCCGTAGAGCGTGTCGCGCTGCACGGGGGTGAAGCCGGCGGCGCGGATGAGCCGCACCATCTCTTCGACGCTGATGGTGTGGCTCACGCCCGCCGCCTTGACGACGTTCTCCTCGATCATCGTCGAGCCCATGTCGTTGGCGCCGAAGGCGAGTGCGACCTGGCCCACGCGCAGGCCCTGCGTCACCCAAGAAGCTTGGATGCTCGGCACGTTGTCGAGGTAGAGGCGGCTGACGGCGAGCAGGCGCAGGTAGTCGACGCCGGTGGCCGGCACGTGGCCCTCTTCGAGGGCCGTGTTGCCGGCCTGGAAGGTCCACGGGATGAAGGCCGTGAAGCCGCCGGTCTCGTCCTGCAGCTCACGGATGCGGCGCAGGTGCGCGATGCGCTCGGCCGCCGTGTCGAGCGAACCGAACATCATCGTCGCCGTCGTCCGCATGCCGAGGCCGTGCGCTGTGCGCATGACCTCGAGCCAGATGTCAGTCGGGATCTTGTGCGGGCTGATCGCGCTACGCACGCGGTCGACGAGGACCTCGGCGCCGCCCCCGGGCAGCGAGGCGAGGCCCGCTGCCCGCAGGCGGCGCAGCGTCTCGTCGATCGTCAGGTCGCTCTGCTTCGCGATGTGGGCGACCTCGGGCGGCGAGAGGCAGTGCAGATGCACCTGCGGGAAGCGCTCCTTGATGCCGGTGAAGACGTCCTCGAACCAGCGGATGTCGAGGTCGGGGGTGAGGCCGCCCTGCATCATGATCGCGGTGCCGCCGAGGTCGAGCGTCTCCTCGATCTTGCGATGGATCTCTGCCGGCGTGAGCAGGTAACCCTCACCGCTCCCCGGGCGCTTGTAGAAGGCGCAGAAGCGGCAGCCCGAGACGCAGTAGTCGGTGTAGTTGAT
>JAKPOQ010000200.1 GCA_029547745.1 Actinomycetes bacterium | reverse complement strand
GAGGCGAGGAGGTCAGGCGGCGCGAGCCGCGCGCCGGAGCGCCTCGTGTACATGCGGTCGCCCGCGGGTAGAAGAGGGCGCGAGCGGCGCGGCAGCCGCAGGCGGACCGCGCCGGAGACGCGAGGAGGAGACCATGCTCATCACCACGGGACCGACGTTCGAAGGAAGACGGGTCACGGCCTACCACGGCGTCGTGACCGGCGACGCCATCCTTGGCGCGAACATGTTCAAGGACATGTTCGCCGGCATCCGCGACATCGTGGGCGGCAGATCTGCCGCCTATGAGCAAGAGCTGAGGAAGGCGAAGGAGATCGCCCTCAAGGAGATCGAGGATGCCGCCGCCGCGCTTGGGGCCAACGCGATCATCGCTGTAGACCTCGACTACGAGACCGTGGGGCAGAACGGCAGCATGCTCATGGTGAGCGTGAGCGGGACGGCGGTCACGATCGAGTGAGCTGACGGGCGGAGCCGTCAGTAGCGGCTGAGGCGGGCGGCACGGGGGCGAAGGGCGAGCAGTCCTTCGCCCCCGTGCCGCCCGCCCCAGCCGCTGCGCTATCCTGACCCCATGCAGCGCACCGTCCTTTGCCCACCGCGCCCGTTCCGCCTCGAGGCCGTCCTGTTCGACTTCGACGGCACACTGACGCGACCGGACGGCCTCGACTTCCCCGCCATCAAGCGCGAGGTCGGATGCCCCCCGGACCGCTACGTCCTCGAGTTCATCGAGGCGCTGCCCCCGGGCCGGCGACGCGACGAGGCACTCGCCGCACTGGAGCGCTTCGAGCTTGAAGGGGCGGCCCGGGCGCGTCCCAACGCCGGAGCCGAAGAGGCCGTGCGCCGCCTGCGTCGGCACGGCCTCAAGCTCGGCGTGATCACCCGCAACGGCCGCCCCGCCGTCGACCGCGCCCTCGAGAACTTCGACCACCTGTCGGCGGCCGACTTCGACGTGATCATCACCCGTGACGATCCCTACCCTCCCAAGCCGGCGCCGGACGGGGTCCTCGGCGCAGCGGCGGCGATGGGCGTCGACCCGGCGTGCATCCTCGTCGTCGGCGACTTCATCCTCGACCCCCTCGCCGGTCGCGCCGCCGGCGCCGTGACCGCTTTCTTGACCAATGACGACGTGACCGGAAAGGACGAGCCACAGAACGAGACGGGCCTCGGGACGCACGTCGAGGCAGGCCGCGGGACGAAGGTCGAGACAGACCACCCGGACCTCGGGGTGGAGAGCGAGGCTGACCTCGCGACGGACGTCCCGACGGACGTCGAGGCGGACCTCCCCGCCAGGTCGCCAGGCGACGCCTGCGACTTCGTCATCGCCTCTCTCGACGACCTCGATGAGATCGTCCGCCTCGGCCTACCGCTCGGTCAGGGCAAGCTGCCGGCCGACCTGTTGACGACGTTCCTCGGCGGACTCGACACGTCCGATCCCGCGGTGCTGGTCGGCGCCGCGGTGGGCGAAGACGTCGCCGCGCTCGACGTCTCGGGCGCCGAGGTCGTCGTCGCGCACGGCGACCCGATCACGCTCACGCGCGCCGATCTCGGCCGTTACGCGGTCACGGTGAACGCCAACGACATCGCCACGTCCGGCGCCGAGCCGCGCTGGCTGCTGGCCACCGTCCTGTTCCCCGCCGGTACGTCCGCCGCCGAGGCGATGTGCCTGCTCGACGACCTCGCCGCCACCTGCCGCGAGCAGGGCATCACGGCGATCGGCGGACACACCGAGATCACCGCCGCCGTCAGCCGGCCGGTCGTGTCGGGGACGATGCTCGGTGTGCTGCGCCGCGCCGACCTCCGCGAGAAGCGCGGAGTCCAGGAGGGCGACCGTGTCGTACTCACCAAGGCGGTGGCGGTGGAGGGCACAGCGGTGCTCGCGACGGAGCTGGGCGACCGCCTCCGCGGACAGGGCATGAGTGAAGACGAGGTGGCCCGCTGTCGTTCGCTCGCCGAACGCTTGAGCGTCCTGCCCGAGGCGCGCATCGCGACCGGCTTCGCCGGCGTCCATGCCATGCACGACGTGACGGAGGGAGGCCTGGCGACGGCGATGACCGAGCTGAGCGTCGCCTGCGGCCATGAGATCGCCGTCGCCCGTGACGCCGTGCCCGTGTACCCCGAGACGGAGCGGCTCTGCGCCCTGCTCGGCGCCGACCCGCTCGGGCTGATCGGGTCGGGGAGCCTGCTCATCTGCTGCGCCCCCGACGAGGCCGAGGCGCTGGTCGCGGCGCTGCGCGCCGCAGGCATCACGGCGACGGACATCGGCGCGGTCAGGCGGCCCGGCGCGGGCGTGACCGCCCGCGCGTCCGGCCGCCCGACCGCGTGGCCCGTCTTCGCCGTGGACGATGCGGCGCGCCTCCTCGCCCAAGGCTGAGGCTCCGGAACGCAGTAACGGCGAAGGGAGGCGTGCTGTGAGCGACCTTTGGTCCTGGCCGACACAGGGGGACGAGCTGGAGGCCATGCAGGCAGCGCTCGCCGCGGCCGCCGACGCAGCACCGCCCTGGACGTGGTCCGACACGGCGCGGGACCTCGCCGTCGCCGCCGTGTTCGCCGCCTTCCCGCGCGGCGAGGGCGGCCCAGGCCGCGCCGGACAACCCGTCGTGGCGGCGGCCGTCCTCTGGCAAGGCGGGCGCGTCCTGCGTCGTTCGGTCGTGCGCGGCGAGAGCGGGGGACCCTACGTCGCCGGCTACCTGGCGCTGCGCTGTGGGGCGCCGCTCGAGGCCGCGTACCGCGGCCTCGAGCGGCGCCCCGATGTCCTCCTCGTCGACGCCACAGGTCGCGACCATCCCCGCCGCGCCGGCCTCGCCCTTCACTTGGGAGCGCGCCTCGACCTGCCCAGTGTCGGGGTCACGAACCGCGCCCTCCTCGCCGCGTACGACGAGCCGGCCGAC
>JAKPOQ010000101.1 GCA_029547745.1 Actinomycetes bacterium | reverse complement strand
CCGTGCCCGAAAGGAGCGCGCCCGTGAGCCACCACACGATCTCGGTCGTCGACCTCAGCTTCGCCTACCCGGACGGCACGAGGGCCCTCGATGGCGTCTCGTTCGAGGTCGGGCACGGCGAGGCGATCGCCGTGATCGGCGCCAACGGAGCGGGCAAGTCGACGCTGCTCATGCATCTGAACGGTGTGCTCTCGCCGATCCAGGGTTCGGTGGACATCGGCGGCACGCCGGTGACGAAGGGGACGCTGCCCGTGATCCGGCGCACGGTCGGCATGGTCTTCCAGGACCCCGACGACCAGCTCTTCATGCCGACCGTCGCCGAGGACGTCGGCTTCGGCCCCTTGAACCTCGGCCTGCCGCCGGAGGGCGTGGCGCGCCGCGTCGACGAGGCGCTGGCGCGCGTCGCCGCGGCGCGCCTCAAGGACCGTCCGCCCTACCACCTCTCGGGCGGCGAGAAGCGCGTTGTGGCGATCGCCACCGTGCTCGCCATGGAGCCGGCCATCCTCGTCATGGACGAACCTACCAGCGGCCTCGACCCGCGCGCCAGGCGTCGTGTGATGAGCCTCCTGGGTTCGTTCGAGCACACGCGCATCATCGCTACGCACGACCTCGACCTCGCTGCCGAGCTCTGCGAGCGCACCCTCGTGCTCGCCGGCGGCAGACTCGTCGCCGACCGGCCTACAGGAGAGGTGTTCGACGACGATGCGCTGCTCGTCGCGAGCGGTCTCGAGCGCCCGCTCGGCATGCAGGCGTGTCCGGTGTGCGGGGCCCAGAAGCCGGCCATGTCATCCCGCGCCCCGGCCCCTGCCCACCCTCGTGATAGGCTCAGGGCGGATGTGGGCGCCGGTCTTGGCGAAGCGGTGGCGGACGCGCCCGAGCAGTGAAGGGGGGTCGCTGCGGTGAAGATGTCCCTCACAGTGAACGGCACTCGACACGAGGTCGACGTGCGGCCGACGGCGCGCCTCATCGACGTGCTGCGCGACGAGCTCGGCCTCACTGGGACCAAAGAGGGGTGTGGCGAGGGGGAGTGCGGCGCTTGTACCGTCCTCGTCGACGGCAAGGCGGTGGCCTCGTGCCTGATGCTTGCCCTCCAGGCCTGCGGCAAGGAGGTCACCACGGTCGAAGGCCTGGCGCACGGCGGCGAGCTCTCCCTCCTGCAACGGCAGTTCATCGCCCATGGCGCCGTACAGTGCGGCTTCTGTACGCCCGGCATGCTCATGTCGGCGCAGGCGCTGCTGATGGAGAACCCTACCCCCTCCGCTGACGAGATCCGGACGGCGCTGGCCGGGAACCTGTGTCGCTGTACCGGGTATTCCGCGATCATCGCCGCCATCAGGGCGGCGAGCGGCCGGGAGGCGGATCGCGCTGATGGCAGTGCGTGAGGCGCGCACGATGGCCGTGGCCGTCCCGACAACGCGGGACGATCTGGTGGTGGCCCTCGGTCGGGCGACCACGGACACCCGCATCATCGCCGGCGGGACCGACCTCGTGCGGTCTCTGCGCGTCCCAGGCGACGAGCCGGACCTGCTCATCAGCCTCGGCGGTCTTCGCGGCCTCTCCTACGTCCGTCTCGACGGCGCCACCGTGCGCGTGGGCGCGACCACCACGTTCACGGAACTGCAGCACGACCCGGTACTCCGGGAGCACGGTCTGTGTCTTGCCTTGGCTGCGTCCACCATCGGCTCGGCGCAGATCCGCAACGTGGGCACCGTGGGCGGCAACATCGCCAACGCCTCACCGTGCGCGGACAGCGCCCCAGCGCTGGTCGCCCTGGGCGCCGACGTCACCACGGTCGACGGCGCCGGGCACACGGCCACGCGGCCCCTCAGCGAAGTCGTCCTGGGCCCCTATCACACCAGCCTGGCCTGCGACGAGGCGATCGTCGAGTTCTCGTTCCCGGCCCTCGGTCCGACGCAGCGCACGGCGTTCACGAAGATCGGTTCCCGAACCGCGGTCACGGTCGCGCGCCTGACCTGCGCCATCGTGGCGCGCTTCGATGCCGCGTCGGGCATCCTCGAGGAAGTCCGGGTGGGGCTTGGGGCAGTGGGTGCCGTCGCCTTCCGGGTCCCTGAAGTGGAGGAGGCGCTGCGCGGCCAGCGTGCGGACGCGGAGGCGGCAGCCCTACTGGCCGAGGGCTGCGTCAGGGCCATCGGCAGGTCGATCCCCGACCGCCCGACGCTGCCCTACAAGCAGCACGCGGCCGTCGGTCTCGCCTACGACACGTGGAACGCGCTGGGACTGTGCCCGCCCTGTGCGCCGGCGGCGCACGACGACCGGCCGGAGGAAGTCGCGTGACGGACGAGCTGAGAGTCGTCGGCCGCGATCATCCGATCGCCGATGCGGCGCTCAAAGTGAGCGGAGCGCTCGTGTACGCGACCGACATGAGGCTGCCGCGCATGCTCTACGCCAAGCTGCTCCTCAGCCCTATCGCGCACGGGCGTGTCGCGCACATCGATGCGACCGAGGCGTTGGCCTTGCCCGGCGTCGTCGCCGTGTTCTCGCACGAGAACGCCCCGCAGCGTCTCTACAGCCGTTACCGTCTTCTGCCGGACCAGGACTGCCCAGAGGACGAGCCGCTGTTCGCCGAGACCGTCCGCTTCGCCGGTGACCGCGTGGCGGCGGTGGTGGCCGAGGGCCTCGATATCGCCGCGGCGGCGGTGCGCCTGCTCCGCGTGCAGTACGAGGAGCTGCCCGCCGTGCTGACGGCGGAGGAAGCGTTGCGTGAGGGCGCCATCCCCATCCATCCGGGTGGCAACCTGCTGAGCGAGTTCGAGCACGCGGCGGGAGAGCGGCCGGAGGCGCGGGGCAACGAGGTGACGGTGACCGTAGCCACCTCGTTGCCCCGCGCCCACCACGCCGCTCTCGAGCCGCACAGTTGCATCGCCGACTGCGATGCCAGTGGCAAGCTCACGATGTGGAGTCCCACGCAGAGCGTCTTCGGGGCCCGCACGGTCGTTGCCGACCTGCTCGGGCTCAGCTACAGCCAGGTGCGCGTGATCAAGGTGCCCATGGGCGGCTCGTTCGGCGGCAAGCAGGAGTTCACTTTGGAGCCGGTCACGGCGTTCATGGCGATGACCCTCCGGCGGCCCGTGCGTCTCGCCCTGGAACGGGAGGAGTGCATCTCGTCGACCATGGTCCGCGGCGCCTCGACGTCGACGGTGAGGGTGACGGCGGACCCGGCGGGCGTCCTCAAAGATCTGGAGGTCGACACCCTGTTCGACGCCGGTGCCTACGGGACGAGCTCGATCGACTACGTCGACATGATGACGAAGAAGCTCACTCGCCTCTACCGCGTGCCGCAGTATCGGCACCATTGTCGCGTCGTCTACAC
Source organism: Actinomycetes bacterium (assembly GCA_029547745.1). GTDB lineage: Bacteria > Actinomycetota > Thermoleophilia > UBA2241 > UBA2241 > UBA2241. The sequence continues at coordinate 19,309 of JAKPOQ010000101.1, read as the reverse complement.
GACCACCCCGGTCGCCGGCGGATGCCGGGCCTGGGGCGCCGTCGACATCACCGCCCCCATGGAGATCGCCATGGACCGACTGGCGGGGCGCCTGGGGATGGACCCGGTGGAGTTGCGCCTCAAGAACCTCGTCGAGCCCTTCGACCGTGAGCTGCTGACCGGGGCAGAGCTGGGCGACGCCCGCATCCGCGAGTGCCTCGTGCGGGGAGCCGAGGCCTTCCGCTGGGACGAGCGTGTGCAGCAGGATCCCGGGCGGGGCCGGTACCGGCGCGGCGTCGGGGTGGCCTGCGGTGCCCACAAGAACGGGATGCTCTCGGACACGTTCCCGGACTTCAGCACCATGACGCTGAAGATGAACGAGGACGGCAGCGTCGCACTGGGGGCGAGTCTCCACGAGGTCGGCTGCGGCGCCGTCACGGCGATGCGGCTCATCGTCGCCGAAGAGCTGGGGATCGAGCCCGAGATGGTGTCGGTCACGGAGGCGGACAGCGACCTCACGCCGTATGACTTCGGCTGCTACGGCAGCCGCGTCACCTACGTGTGCGGCGCTGCCGCCCGGCAGACGGCGGTGGCTCTCAAAGAGCGGCTCCTGGAGGTGGCGGCCGTCCTCATGGGACGACCGGTGGCCGAGTTGTGCTTCAGAGGGGGCCGCATCGAGGCGGCTTCCGCCCCCGGCGAGGGTCTCGCCCCGGCGGAAGCCGTCATGGCGGCCAAGACGGTGCTGCACGAGGACGTCAGCGTCCAGAGCACGCACCAGGCGACGAGCAATCCCGGTGCCTACTCGGCCCAGTTCGCTGAGGTGGTGGTCGACACGTGGACGGGACTCACGCGCGTGACCGACTTTCTCGCCGTCGGCGATGTCGGCCGGGCGATCAACCGGGCCATGGTCGTCGGTCAGTACCAGGGCGCCGTGCAGATGGGCATCGGGTTCGCTCTCTGTGAGGAGGTCGGGCTCGATACGGCGGGCCGTGTCGTGCCCGGTGGGTTCAAGCAGTACCACGTGGTGAACACGCCGGACATGCCGGACGTCAAGGTGATCCTCGTGGAGCATGACGGGGACGACGGCCCATACGGGGCCAAGAGTGTGGGCGAGATCTCGGTCGTGCCGACGGTGCCCGCGGTCGTCAATGCCGTGAACCGCGCCCTGGGTACGAGTCTCTCCGACCTGCCCCTCACGCCGGCGAAGGTGGTGGCGGCGCTGCGCTGACCGGGTCGGGGACCTGCACCGGGGGGACGGTCGTCGCCGTCCGACGTGAGACTATAGTAGGCAAGGACAGGTGGCTTGCCGTCCGAGAAGTGAGCGATGAAACGAGGCGGTATCGTGGACAGCACAGAGGCGAAGGCAGGACGCGGCCCCATCCATGCCCCCCGCGGCACGACGCTCAGCTGTCGCGGCTGGCAGCAAGAGGCCGCGATGCGGATGCTGATGAACAACCTCGACCCCGAGGTCGCCGAGCGTCCCGAAGACCTCGTCGTCTACGGCGGCGCGGGCAAGGCGGCGCGTAACTGGGCGTGCTACGACGCCATCGTCGCCACGCTGCAACGCCTGAAGGACGATGAGACCCTGCTCGTGCAGTCGGGCAAGCCGGTCGGCGTCTTTCGCACCTACGAGAGCGCGCCGCGCGTCCTCATCGCCAACGCCAACCTGGTGCCCGACTGGGCGACCTGGGACGAGTTTCGCCGCCTCGATGCCCTCGGCCTGACGATGTACGGGCAGATGACGGCGGGGTCGTGGATCTACATCGGCACCCAGGGCATCCTGCAGGGGACCTACGAGACGTTCGCGGCCGCCGCGGCGAAGCGCTTCGGCGGCACGCTCAAGGGTACGCTGACGCTGACCGCCGGCCTCGGCGGCATGGGCGGCGCCCAGCCGCTCGCGATCACCATGAACGAGGGCGTCGCCCTCTGCGTAGAGGTCGATCCCGAGCGGATCCAGCGCCGCCTCGACCATGCTTACCTCGATCGCAGCACCGATTCGCTCGACGAGGCGCTGAAGTGGGCCGACGAAGCGCGCGCCGCAGGCACGCCGCTCAGTATCGGCCTCTGCGCCAACGCCGCCGACATCTACCCCGAGATGGTGCGTCGCGGCATCACCCCGGACCTCGTCACGGACCAGACCTCGGCCCACGACACCCTGAACGGCTACGTGCCCAACGGCATGACGTTGGCGGAGGCTCTCGAGCTGCGCAAGCGCGACCCGGACGAGTACGTGCGTCGCGCCTGCGCGAGCATCGCCGTCCACGTCCAGGCGATGGTCGCCCTCCAGAAGGCGGGGGCCGAGGTCTTCGACTACGGCAACAACATCCGCGGCGTGGCCAGGGACCAGGGCTACGCCGACGCCTTCTCCTTCCCCGGCTTCGTGCCCGCCTACGTCCGGCCGCTGTTCTGCGAGGGCAAGGGACCCTTCCGCTGGGTCGCGCTGTCGGGCGATCCCGCCGACATCGCGCGTACCGACCAGGCCGTGCTCGACACGCTTCCCGGGAACGAGACCGTGGCGCGGTGGATCCGCATGGCCGGCGCCAAGGTCCACTTCCAGGGTCTGCCGAGCCGCATCTGTTGGCTCGGGTACGGCGAGCGCGCGAAGATGGGCCTTGCCTTCAACGAGCTCGTGCGCAGCGGCGAGGTCAAGGCGCCGATCGTCATCGGTCGCGACCACCTCGACGCCGGCTCGGTCGCCTCGCCGTACCGCGAGACCGAGGCGATGCGCGACGGCAGCGACGCCATCGCCGACTGGCCGCTCCTGAACGCGATGCTCAACGTGGCCGCGGGGGCGAGCTGGGTGAGCTTCCACCACGGCGGCGGCGTCGGCATCGGCAAGAGCCTGCACGCCGGGATGGTCATCGTCGCCGACGGTACCGACATGATGGCGGAACGCCTCGAGCGCGTGCTGACCTGCGACCCCGGCACCGGGGTGATGCGCCACGCCGACGCCGGCTACCCGGAGGCGCTCGCGGCGGCCGAGCGCGGTGGGCTGGACCTGCCGATGGTGAGCGGCGCAGGATGACGGCGACCGCGCACGATCACGGCGACCACGTAGGATGATGGCGACCACGCGCGATGATGGCGGCGGAAGCACGATGAGGTGAGGGACGCTTGAGGCGCATCCCGCTCGGCGACATCGAGGAGACGGCCGCGGCGCTGCATGCGAGCGCCGAGGCGTCGGACGAGCTGCGCCGCACGGTCGGCGACATCGTCGCCGAGGTGCGGCGCAGTGGCGACGCCGCCCTGTGCGAGTTCACGCGCCGCTTCGACGGCGTCGAGATCGGCGCTGCGGCGCGCGATCCGTCCGACGCTGCGGGGGGTGACGCGCCCGGCGCGGCGGGGGGCGACGTGCCCGGCACGCTGTGCGTGCCGCCGGCGTCGCTCGCCGCCGCGGTCGAGGGCCTCGACCCCGAGCTCGCCGGCGCCCTGCGTTTGGCGGCGGCCAACATTCGCGCCTACCACGAACGCGAGCTGCCCCACTCCTGGCGCGAGACGCTCGCCCAAGGCCAGGTCGTCGGCCAGGAGATCGTCCCCCTGGCGGCCGCCGGCCTCTACGTGCCCGGCGGCCTCGCCGACTACCCGTCCACGGTGCTCATGACGGGCATCCCGGCCCAGGCCGCCGGGGTCGGCCGCATCGTCGTGTGCTCGCCGCCGCGGGGCGACGGGTCGGTGCCTCCGGGCGTCGCCGCGGCCTGCGCCCTCCTCGGCATCGACGACGTCGTGCCGGTGGGCGGCGCCCAGGCGGTCGCGGCGATGGCCTACGGCACCGCGTCGGTGCCGCGCTGCGACATCATCGTCGGGCCCGGGAACCGCTTCGTCGCCGAGGCGAAGCGCCAGGTCATGGGCGAGGTGGCGATCGACAGCCTCGCCGGGCCGAGCGAGGTCCTGATCGTCGCCGACGAGGGATCCGAGCCTTCGTGGGTCGCGGCCGACGTCCTCGCCCAGGCCGAGCACGGCGCCGGGGCCATGGGCGCCGTGCTGTCGCTGAGCCCGGCCTTGAGCGACGCTCTCGAGCGGGAGGTCGCCCGTCTGGCGTACGACCTCGGGATCGCTACCGACACCGTGACGGTGGTCGACTGCCCGGGGACGGACCCGGCCATGGAGCTCGTCAACGTGTTCGCTCCCGAGCATCTCGAGCTGCACGTCGAGGACCCGGGCGCACTGTTGCCTGAGGTACGCAACGCCGGCGCCGTGTTCTGCGGCCGACGCGCGGCGACGGCGTTCGCCGACTACGCCGCCGGCACCAACCACGTCCTTCCGACCGGCGGCGCGGCACGCTACGCCCAGGGGCTGTCGGTGAGCCACTTCCTCAAGCGCGTCGCCGTCCTCGAGCTCGACGGCGCGGCCGCCGCACGGCTGGCCGCGCCGGTCGCGGTGCTGGCCCGCGAGGAAGGCCTCGCGGCCCACGCCCTGTCCGTCGAGCTGCGCGGAGGCGACGATGCCTGACGAAGTCAAGGCATCGTCGCCGGGCGCCGCTCGGGCAGGCGCAGGGAAGAAGGGCCCCGGACGCTCCGCCCGCAAGGCGAAGAAGGGCCCCAGACCCTCCGCCCGTAAGGCCAAGGCCGACGTCCTCGTTGACCACGACCTGTGCAAGGCCTGTGGCATCTGTGTGGCACTGTGCCCCGAGACGGTCTTCGACACGGATGTCGACGGGTGCGCCGTCGTCGCGCGGCCCGCAGGCTGCACCGCCTGTCGCCTCTGCGAGTGGCACTGCCCCGACTTCGCCATCGAGGTCATCGTCACGAGGCGAGTCACGGCAGCGCCGTCCGCCACCGCGTCCACGTCCACCACCGCGTCCACGTCCGCCACCACGTCCACGTCCACCGCTGCGTCCACCTCCGCCGCCGCGTCCGAGACGCCATCTGAGGGGGAGGACGCCTGATGCCACAGCCCCGCCGGCTCATCCAGGGCAACGAGGCGGTCGCCGAAGGGGCGATCGCCGCGGGGGCGCGCTTCTTTGCCGGCTATCCGATCACGCCGTCGACGGAGATCGCCGAGACGCTCTCGCGGCGCATGCCCGAGGTCGGCGGCTCGTTCCTGCAGATGGAGGACGAGATCGCCTCGATGGGCGCCGTCATCGGTTCGTCGCTGGCGGGGGTCAAGGCGCTCACGGCCACGTCCGGCCCGGGGTTCAGCCTCATGCAGGAGCTGATCGGCTACGCCGCCATGGCCCAGGTGCCGTGCGTGATCGTCGACGTCATGCGCGGCGGCCCGTCGACCGGCCTTCCCACCGATCCCTCGCAGGGCGACGTGATGCAGGCGCGCTGGGGGACGCACGGCGAGCACTCGGTTATCGTGGTCGCGCCGAGCTCCGTCCGCGAGTGCTTCACGCTGACCGTGGACGCTTTCAACTTCAGTGAGCAGTACCGTACCCCGGTCATCATGCTCTCGGACGCGGTCATCGGCCACATGCGCGAGGCCGTCGCGCTGCCCCTCCCCGAGGAGCTGCGCATCGCCGAACGCGGCGAACCCGATTGCGACCCTGAGGACTACGACACGGTCGTGTCGACCATCGACCACATCCTGCCGCGGCCGGCTCTTGGCTCGCGCTTCCGCGTCCACGTCACCGGACTCGTCTACGACCGCCGCAGCGGCGCTGTCGACACCAGCCACCCTGAGGTCGCGGCCGACCTCGGCATGTACCTGCGCGAGAAGATCTACCACCACCGCGATGCCATCGTGCGCGTCGAGGAGGTCGGGATGGAGGACGCCGAGATCGGTCTCTTCGCCTACGGCTCCGTGGCTCGCTCGGCCCGGGCGGCGATGAAGGCGGCGCGCAGGAAGGGCATCGCCGTCGGCCTTCTGCGGCCGATCACCCTGTGGCCCTTCCCGACCGCTGCTGTCGATCGCATGGCCGAGCAGGTGCGCACGGTGATCGTCCCTGAGATGAACATCAGACAGATGGCGTGGGAAGTCCAGGCGGCCGTCGCCGGACGCGCCGAGGTCGTCGACCTCGGCCGCGTCGACGGCCGCCTGATCACGCCGGCCCAGATCGACGAACTCATCGAGCGAAAGGCGGACCGTGTGCGCGCTCGTTGACGAGACCGTTCTGGCCCGGGAGCCCAAGGATTGCGCGCCGCCGCGTATCAAGCCCGCGAGCACGGCGGCGATCCGCGCGCAGCTCCGTACGGGGAGGACCGTGTGGTGCCCGGGCTGTTCCAACGGCATCATCACCCGGGCGATCGTCGACGCCGTGCTCGGCCTCGGTCTTCCGCAGGACAAGGTCGCCGTGTTCGCCGGCATCGGCTGCTCAGGACGCATCGGCAACTACCTGAACTACTCGACGGTGCACACGGCGCACGGACGCGCCCTGCCGTTCGCGACAGGGGCCAAGGTGGCGGACTCGTCGCTCAAGGTCATCGTGGTGATGGGCGACGGCGACTGTGCGGCGATCGGCGGCAACCATCTGATCCACGCCGCGCGGCGCAACGTCGACCTCACGGCCGTGGTCTTCAACAACAGCATCTACGGCATGACCGGCGGCCAGAAGAGCCCTACGACGCACATGGGCGACCGGTCGACGACGAGCATCTGGGGGAACGCCGAGCCCGCCTTCGATCTCTGCGAGCTGGCCCGGGCCGCGGGAGCGACCTACGTCGCCCGCGGCACCTCCTGGGCCTACCGCCAGCTCGTCGAGCTCATCGCCGGTGGCCTCGTCCACGAGGGCTTCTCGTTCGTCGAGGCGATGGCCGTCTGCCACACGTACTACGGGCGCTTCAACCTGACCGCGGACCCGGCGAAGTTCCTCTTGGCGCAGAAGGAGCACGCCATACCCGCGGACGAGTTCGAACCGGGGGAGCCGCGGCGGCGCGACCGCTACCCTGTCGGAGTGCTGAGTCACGTCGAGCGGCCGCCGTACAGCGATGTGTACGCGGAGCGGCACGCGCGCCCGCCGGAAGGGGCGGCGCGCGAGACCGGCGGTCCGGCGCAAGAGGCGAGCGGCGTGGCGCAGGAGGCCGGCGGCTCCAAGGGGCGTGAGCCGCAACACGGAGGAGCGCCGGCGGCCCGGCTCGAAGCGGGCAGGATCGAGGTCCGCGTCTCGGGCTCGGGCGGCCAGGGTATCCTGCTTGCTGCGGCGGTGCTCGCGGACGCCGTGGCCGCGATGGGCCTCGAGGTGGTCCAGACCCAGAGCTACGGTCCCGAGGCGCGCGGCGGGGCGTCCCAGGCCGATGTCATCGCCTCCGCTGAGGAGATCGACTATCCCGAGGTGGACGAGGCCGACGTGTCCCTCTGTCTTTCGCAGGCGGCCTTCGACAGGTACGCGGCCGAGACCCGTAAGCGAGGCCTCATCTTGTACGACAGCGGTCTTGTGCAGGCATGCGCCATCCCCGGCGTGCGACTGGTCGGGCTGCCGTTCACCGACACCGCCGTGTGCGACCTGGGCGCCAAGGTCGTCACCAACATCGTCTCGCTCGGCGCGCTGAGCGCCTTCATCGACTGGCTGCCGCCGGCGGTCGTGGACGGGGCGGTGGCGGCGCGCGTCCCGGCGAAGTTCAAGGACCTCAACCTCCGCGCCCTGGAGGCAGGTCGGCGGCTCGCCGAGCGCGCTCTGGCCGAGGGGGCGGCCGGCGGCCCCGACGTGGCCGGCGGCGCCGGCGTCGCGCGCGAGCGCTGACGGCCCCGGACGGGACGGGTGGACCTCCTCGAGCACCAGGGGAAGGCGCTGTTCGCGGCGGCGGGACTGCCCGTCCCGGCCGGCAGGCCGGCCGGGACGGGTGACGCCGCCGCCGCGGTCGCCGAGGAGCTGGGGCTCCCCGTCGCCGTCAAGGCGCAGGTGCGGACCGGCGGCCGCGGCAAGGCCGGCGGGGTGCGCGTCTGTCGTACCCTCGACGAGGTGAGAGCGGCCGCCGGCGAGATCCTCGCGATGACGGTCCGCGGTCTGGCGGTCGAGGCAGTCCTCGTCGAGCGGGCCGTCGCCATCGCCCATGAGGCGTACCTCGCTGTCGTCCTGTCGCGGGCCCACCGCGGGCCTCTGGTCGTCTTCGCCGGGGAGGGCGGGGTCGACGTGGAGGATCTCGCGCGCACGCGGCCCGAGGCCGTGGTCAGGGTGCCCGTTGATCCCTTGCTCGGGCTGTGTGACTACCAGGCGCGCGACGTGGCGGCCGCCGCTGTGGCGGCGGCCGCCACGTCGCGCACGCCTGCGCGGCCAACGCCGCTCGTCGAGCCGGCGGCGACGGCGAAGCGCATCGCCGCCGTCGTGCACGGTCTGTGGCGTGTCTACCACGACCGCGACGCGACGCTGGTCGAGGTCAACCCGCTTGTCATAACGGCGGACGGGGACGTCGTCTGTCTCGATGCCAAGGTGACGATCGACGACAACGCCCTCTGGCGTCACCCGGACCTCGCGGCGCTGGGCCCGGAACCCGACCCGCGCGAGCGCCGCGCCCGCGAGGCGGGCCTGAGCTACATCGTCCTCGACGGCGACATCGGCGTGATCGGCAACGGGGCCGGCCTCGTGATGAGCACGCTCGACCAGCTCGCTGCGGCCGGCGGACGCGCCGCCAACTTCTGCGACGTCGGCGGCGGCGCGTCCGCCGCCGCTGTCGCCCTGGCCTTGGAGCTCATCCTCTCCGGCCCCGGTGTGCGCGCCATCGCCGTCAACATCTTCGGCGGCATCACGCGTGGCGAGGAGGTCGCGAGAGGTCTGATCGAGGCGCTCAAGACGACGCCGGCGGCCGCCGGCGTCCCGGTCTACGTGCGTCTCGCCGGCACCGGCGCGGCGGAGGGCCGCGCCCTGCTCGCCGCGGAAGGGCTCGTCAACGTCCGCCTGGTCGGCGACGTCGCCGAGCTCGTGCGCCTCGTGTGCGCGGCGGAGGGCGCCTGATGGCGGTCGTCGTCGACGCCGCAAGCAGGGTCCTGGTCCAGGGCATCACGGGACGCGAGGGCGCGTTCCATACACGGCGCATGCTCGCCGCGGGGACGAACGTCGTAGCAGGTACGTCGCCCGGCAAGGGGGGGCAGACGGTCGAGGGTGTCCCCGTGTTCGACACGGTGGCGACTGCGGTGGCGGCGACCGGGGTCGACACGGCGGTCGTCTTCGTCCCCGCGCGCTTCGCCCGCGACGCGCTGCTCGAGGCCGCCGACGGCGGGCTCAAGACCGCGGTCTGCATCACCGAGGGCATTCCCGTCCGCGACATGACGGAGGCGGCGGCCCATCTGGCGCGCCGCTGCACGACGCTCATCGGTCCGAACTGCCCGGGCATCGTCACGCCGGGCGCCTGCAGCGCCGGCATCATGCCGGCCGAGGTCTTCTGCGCCGGCGACGTCGGCGTCGTCTCGCGATCGGGGACGCTCACCTACGAGATCGTCGCCGGCTTGACCGCAGTGGGCATCGGCCAGTCGACCTGCATCGGCATGGGCGGTGACCCGGTCCACGGGATCGGGTTCGTCGAGTGCCTCGAGCTGTTCGCGGGCGATCCCCAGACTGCGGCGGTGGTGCTCGTCGGTGAGATCGGCGGCGACGACGAGGAGCGCGCCGCCGCCCGCATCCGGGACGGCTTCGCCAAGCCGGTCGTCGCCTACCTCGCCGGGTTCTCGGCGCCGCCGGGCAGGCGCATGGGTCACGCGGGGGCGATCGTCACCGGCGCCTCCGGGACAGCGAGCGCCAAGAAGGCGGCGCTGGAGGAGGCCGGTGTGGCGGTAGCGGCGAGTCCGGCCGAGGTCGCCGATCTCGTGCGCGCAGCGCTGCGGCAGGAGTAAGCTCTCCGGCATGCGCCGCGCGTCCGCTGGGGATGCGCGGCGCGGTACGGTGCAGACGGGCGCGGTACGCCGCGGCGCAGGGCGCCAAGGCTCAGGTCCCTGCGACGGGGACAAGACAGGCAGGACACGGAGGACGGCAGCGTGACGGCAGTGGACGAGTACGTGATCGGCGACGCGCCGCTCGGCATCGCCGAGCTTGTCGCGGTGGCGCGCGAGGGTCGGCGGGTCGCGCTCGGCGCAGCCGCGCGCGAGCGCCTGGCGGCCGCGCGCATCGTCGTCGACCAGGTCGTGGCCGAGGAGCGCGTCGCCTACGGCGTCACGACCGGCTTCGGTCAGCTCGCCACCACGCATATCCCTGCCGCCAAGGTGCGCGAGCTACAGCAGAACCTGGTGCGCAGCCACGCCGTCGGCGTCGGCGCGCCGCTGCCGCGCGAGGTCGTGCGCGCCGCGATGCTGGTCCGTGCCAGCACGCTGTCGAAGGGCTACTCCGGTGTGCGCTCCGAGGTCGTCGAGCTGCTGGTCGGGATGCTCGATGCGGACGTCGTGCCGTACGTGCCGTCGCGCGGCTCGCTCGGCGCCTCCGGCGACCTCGCCCCCTCGGCCCACGTCGTGCTCGCCATGATGGGCGAGGGCGAGGTCATGGTCGAGGAGGGGTGCGACGGCGACGGCACGGGAGGGCAGGACGCGTGCATCGGGCGCGAGCCGAGCGGGCCCGCTCTGCGGGCCGCCGGGCTCGCGCCCGTCACCCTCGAGGCGAAGGAGGGCCTCGCCCTCCTCAACGGCACCCAGTTCATGGCCGCCATCGGTGCCCTCGCCGTGGCCGACGGGGAGGCGCTGCTCGACTCGGCCGACCTGATCGGCGCGATGAGCATCGAGGGCCTGCGCGCCTCGGTCGGCCCCTTCCAGGAGCGCATCCAGCTCTTGCGTCCCATCCCCGGCCAGCTCGCCACCGCCGCCAACGTGCGCCGCGCGACCGCCGGCAGCGCGATCATGCTCAGCCACCTGAACTGTGACAAGGTGCAGGACGCCTACTCCATCCGCTGCATCCCGCAGGTGCACGGCGCCTGTCGCGACGCCTTCCGCTGGCTGCGCGAGGTCGTCGAGATCGAGATCGAGTCGGTGACCGACAACCCCATCATCTTCCCCGAGACCGCGGAGATCATCTCGGCGGGCAACTTTCACGGCGAGCCGCTCGCTTTGGCCCTGGACCTCGCGGCGATGAGCTTCGCCGAGATCGGGAACATGAGCGAGCGGCGCATCTTCCGCATGTTGAGCCCGTTCCTGAGCGAGCTGCCGCCGTACCTGACGACAGACAGCGGCCTCAACAACGGCTACATGATCGCCCAGTACACGGCCGCCGCCCTCGTCGCCGAGAACAAGGTCCTGTGCCATCCCGCGAGCGTCGACTCCATCCCGAGCTCCGGTGACCAGGAGGACCATGTGAGCATGGGGATGACGGCGGCGCTCAAGCTCGTCGACGTGGCGCGCAACACGCAGACGATCCTTGGCATCGAGGCGTTGTGCGCCGCCCAGGCGATCGACCTGCTGGCGCCGCTCACACCGGGGGTCGGGACGGCGCGCGGCCATGCGATAGTGCGCGAGTTCGCCCCGATGCTGGGGCGGGATCGATATCTGGCGCCCGAGATCGAGGCCGCCGCGGCAGCCGTCCGGGAGGGCGCCTTCGCCCGCGTGGCGCACGACTTGAAGGATGCGGCCGATGACGCCGCAAGTGAGCGAAGCGGCGTGCGAGGCGAGGAGTGAAGCGCTTGTGCGACGACGCCGGCGGGTGCGGGATGCGGTTGGGGAGGTCGGCCCGTCGGGGAAGGGGCGCGGCGATGAGCGCGACGAAGGGGCGGATGAGCGGATGAGCGAGAAGATCGCCGCCGACCTCGTGCTGCGCGGGACGTGCGAGCTTGTGACGATGAGCCGCCGCGAGGAGTGCGGCAGTCTCACCCGTGGGGCGCTGGCGGCGAAGGAGGGCGTCATCGTCTGGGTCGGTCACGAGGCTGACCTGGAGGGCGCCGTCCGCGTCGACGACGACGGGGTCGTCGTCGACGCGGACGGCGCCTGCGTGATGCCCGGCTTCGTCGACGCCCACACGCACATGGTGTTCGCCGGTGACCGTGCCGACGAGTACGCGGCGCGGCTCGGCGGCGTCGCCTACAGCGAGATCCTCGCCGGGGGCGGGGGCATCAACGCGACGGTGCGCGCGACCCGTGAGGCGCCGCTCGAAGAGCTCGAGCGCCTCACTCGCGCGCGCCTCGACAGCTTCCTCGCCCACGGTACGACGACGGTGGAGTGCAAGTCGGGCTACGGGCAGTCGCTGGCTGCCGAGCGCAAGCAGCTCGCGGCGGCGCGCGTGGACCATCCCGTGCGCCGCGTCCACACGCTGCTGGCCGCGCACCTCACGCCGCCCGAGTTCGCCGGTCGGCCTGACGACTACATCGCCTACGTCTGCGACGAGATGCTGCCGGCGCTGCAGGGCGAGGCGGAGTTCGTCGACGTCTTCTGCGACGAGGGCGCCTTCAACGTCGCGCAGACGCGGCGCGTGTTCGACGTGGCCAAGACGCTCGGCTTCAGGCTCAAGGTCCACGCCGAGGAGCTTGCCCATACGGGCGGTGCGCGCCTCGCCGCCGAGTACGGCTGCGTCTCGGCCGACCATCTGATCCGCGTCGACGGCGACGACCTGGCGGCGCTGCGCGCCGCCGGCGTCGTCGCCGTCCTTCTCCCGGGCACGTCCTACACGCTGCATACCGACTATGCCCCGGCGCGCGCCTTCCTCGACGCCGGCGTGACCGTCGCTCTGGCGACCGACTTCAACCCCGGCACCTGCTACTGCGAGAACCTGCAGGCGATCGTCTCCGTGGCCTGCCAGGAGGACCGTCTGACCCCGGACGAGGCCCTCTACGCGGCGACGATGGGCGGCGCCGCGGCGCTCGGTCTGCAGGACGAGGTCGGGAGCCTCGAGGCCGGCAAGGCGTGCGACTTCATCGTGCTCGCCGCCAGGAGCCGGCATGAGCTGCCGTACCACTGGGGCGTGAACCTCGTCGAGGGGGCGATCGTCGGCGGGAGGCATGCCGGGCCAGCGGACGGCTCAGCGGCAGAGCACACCGTCGCCGACGGGACGGGGCCGGCAGGGCGCTCATGACGTTGATCGAGTGCGTGCCCAACTTCTCCGAGGGACGCCGTCCCGAGGTCGTGGACGAGATCGTCGCCGCCATCGCGGCGGTCGACGGCGTCAGCCTGCTCGACCGCCAGAGCGACCCGGCGCACAACCGCAGCGTCGTCACGTTCGCGGGGCTGCACGCCGCGGTCGCCGAAGGCGCCTTCCGCGGCGTGGCCGCCGCTGTGCGGCTCATCGACCTGACGGAACACGAGGGCGCGCATCCGCGCATGGGCGCCGCCGACGTCGTGCCGTTCGTGCCCCTCAAGAGCGGTGACATGTCGGTGTGCGTCGACGTGGCGCACGCCGTGGGCGCCCGCATCGCGGGCGAGCTCGGCGTGCCCGTCTACTTTTACGAGGAGGCCGCCCGCCGCGAGGAGCGGCGCGACCTGGCGGCCGTGCGCGAGGGACAGTTCGAGGGCTTGCGTGAGGCGATCGCGCGGGACCCGGCGCGGGCGCCGGACGAGGGCGCGCCGGCGGTGCATCCGACCGCCGGCGCGACCGCCGTCGGCGCCCGCGCCCCCCTCATCGCCTACAACATCGACCTCGAGTCGCGTGACCTCGCCCTCGCCCAGGCGATCGCCCGCGCGATCCGCGAACGCGACGGCGGATTGCCCAGGGTCAAGGCGCTCGGCCTCGCCCTGGACGACTGCGTGCAGGTGTCGATGAACCTCACCGACTACCGCGTGACCTCGATGGAAGATGTCTACGCGGCTGTGCGCGCCCGCGCCCGCGAGGCCGGGGTCGAGATTCGCCGCAGCGAGGTCGTCGGCTTGGTCCCTCAGGAGGCGCTCGTCCGGCTGGCGCGCTCCGCGCTCAGGGCGAACGGGTTCACCGCGGCGCAGGTCCTCGAGGCCCGCATCCTCGACACGCTGCTCTGAGGGGACCCGGCGCGCCAGCCACGGTTCAGCGACCGAAGCCGTCTCGGTAGAGCTCGCACAGGTCGACGTAGCGCTGCTTGAACGCTCGCCACGTAGTCTTGAAATCGTCGTCCACGACGCGGTCGAGGAGGCGCGCCGGGACGCCGGCCGCGATCGTCGCGGCCGGCACGACGGCGCGCTGCGGCACGACCGCGCCCTCCGCGACCACGGCCCACTCGCCGAGCTCGGCCCAATCGCTGACGACGGCGCCCATGCCGATCACGGCGAAGTCGCCTACGGCCAAGACGTTGTGGACGACGCATCCGTGGCCCAACGTCACCCACGAGCCGATGGTGCAGGTCTCGTCCGGGCGGGCGTGGACGACGCAGTTGTCCTCGATCGCGCAGCAGTCGCCGACGACGATGCGGCCGTAGTCGCCGCGCAGGCGGGCGCCGGGACCGATCCAGCAGCGGCTGCCGATGCGCACGTCGCCGAAGACCTCCGCCGAGGGGTGCACCCAGGCGCCCTCGCCGATGCACGGCGTCCTGCCTGCGAAGCTGGTGACCATGTGGGCAAGAGTACCAGAGGCGACCTCTGTCGGTCCTTCTCTTCCTCCCTGCTCGATGGCATACTGTCGTGGTCGGGCGGTGGCGGCCGCTGGCCGTTCCGCCCGCCGGGCAGCCAGCATGACCAGAGGGAAGGAGGCGTGCGAGGCATGGCAGAGAAGGCGATCGGCTGCGCGCGGCCGACGGGGTCCGTCGTCGGAGCCCCGCCGGCAGAGAAGGGCGAGAGCGCGTCGCCCGGAAAGGAGGAGACGCACGTGAGCGGCATCCTCGTGGGCCGCAAGGCTCCGGACTTCATCGCCCCCGCCTATCACAAGGGGGATTTCACCCAGGTCAAGCTCTCGGACTACCTGGGGAAGTGGGTGGTCCTCTGCTTCTACCCGGGCGACTTCACCTTCGTCTGACCGACCGAAGTCTCGGCGGTCGCCGAGAAACACGGCGAGTTCCAGGCAATGGGCGTGGAAGTACTCGCGGCCAGCGTGGACTCGCAGTTCGTCCACAAGATGTGGGACGAGAACGAGCTCATGAAGATGGTCGACGGCGGGGTGCCCTTCCCGATGCTCGCTGACGCGGCCGGCCACGTGGGGTCGGCCTACGGCGTCTACGACGACGAAGCCGGGGTCGACATCCGGGGTCGCTTCATCATCGACCCTGACGGCATGATCCAGGCGATGGAGGTGCTCACGCCGACGGTCGGCCGCAAGGTGGACGAGACGTTGCGGCAGATCCGTGCGTTCCAGCGCGTCCGCGAGACCGGCGGCGCAGAGGTCATGCCCGCCGGTTGGGAGCCCGGCAAGAAGGTCCTCAAGCCTGGGCCCGCTCTCGTGGGCCGCGTCTGGGAGGTCTGGAAGCCGAGCGACGCCTGACGGCGCGTAAGGACCGCGTCGACGGGCGGCGCCGGGCGGAGCGACCCAACGACAGGACGGGGGCGGGGGAAGCGCTGAGCGCTTCCCCCGCCCCCGTCCCGTCGTGTTTGGCCTTTTCCCGGGCTCTCCTCTCGCTGGACGCCCCTCATGCGGCAGCGTAGAGCACGGCCGAGGGCAGGGTGGGGGCGAGTTTCTCGGGGGCGACCACCTCGCTGCGCTCGCTGGGTTCGGCCGTCTGCGCAAGGGTCTGCAGCGATTCCACCGAGAGGTAGCGTCGTCCCACGAGCCATTGAACGCTCCTATGTCAAGGGGACGTTGGCGGGACCGTGTCCTTCGCCTTCCGGTTCGGGAAGATGCCGACGACGTCCGACCTGCGGCGGACCTCGCGGTTCAAGCGCTCCTGGGGGTTGTCGCTCCAGATCTGGTGCCAGTGCTCGATTGGGAAGGCGCTCAAAGGCGGTGACGTCGGGGGCGTCGTCGTCGAGCATCTTCGCGAGGGGGGTCCGGCCGGCAGCTCCCGTCTGGCGGAGAGGTTGTGAACCAATGCACTTGACGCCGCTGACAAAGTAGCGTATATAAGCAACCATGCAAATACATGAAGACAATACTGATCGCCCCTCCATCGATCTGGCGCCCTTCTACCGCATGCACGCCGAGCTCTGCAAGGCGCTCGCGAACGAGCATCGCCAGGCGATCCTCCATGCGATCGGCGACGGCGAGCGCTGCGTGAGCGACCTGGCCGCCGACGTCGGGATCTCGGTCCACAACGTCTCCCAGCACCTGCGTGTGCTCAAGGAACGGGGTCTCGTCGCCTCGCGCAAAGAGGGGCAGACCGTCTACTACCGCGTCACCAACATGAAGTTCATCGAGGCGTGCGCGCTCATCCGCGAGGCGCTCGTCGAGCAGTACCTGGCGCAGGGCCAGTCGCTGCAGGCGGCCGAGCTGCTCGATGCGGCGAGGGCCACGGCGGCGCACGGGCCGGCGCGCCCGGCGACGGAGTCGCCGCCGGCGCCGGCGTAAGTGCGCCGCCGCGAGCCGGGCTCCGGCAGGAGACAGCACAGTCCACAGGCGGCCTCATCGTGCGGTCGCTTGAGAAATCGGGCACAAGTGCCCGAAGGTCGGGCGCGAGTGCCCGGAAGGAGCGAAGGAGCGGACCATGAGTGAAGACCTCGGCAGCATCCAGGCGGAGAAGGTCGTCGACGCTCGCGGCACCTCGTGCCCCGGCCCCATCCTGGCGGCGAAGAAAGGCATCCCGAGCGTCTCGGTCGGCGGCATCATGGAGGTCCAGGCGACCGATACCGGCACGACGAAAGACCTGCCGGCGTGGGCGAAGAAGATGGGCCATGAGTATCTCGGCATGCTCGAAGAGCCCGGCTACATGCGCCTCTTCGTCAAGAAGATGAAGTGACGATGGCAGGGACCGGCGCATCCGAAGGCCAGACGTACGAGCCGCGCATCCTGGTCTTCAGCACGAACAACATCTCCGACCCGGGGATCGACCTCGCCGGCAGCTCACACATGCACTACTCGCCCCGGGTCATGGTCATCAGCCTGCCGTGCACGAGCGGTATCAAGCCCGGCTGGGTCCTGTATGCGGTACAGCAGGGGTTCGACGGCGTCTTCCTCGCCGCCGACGGCGAGGAATGCGCCTACCTGCCGGACTGCGCCGAGCGCACGGCGGCCATCATGACCGACGCGCAGAAGCTGCTCGAGGAGCACGGCTACGAGCCGCAGCGCGTGCGCATGGCCGCGATCTGTTCGGTGTGCGCGGAGCCGTTCACCAACTACATGCACGAGTACGTGAAGGCCCTCTCGGCCCTCGGACCTTCGCGAAAGGCGGCGGCATGAGCGGCGACGCCATGGCGCCGACCGGCGAGAGCGACGAGACGACCCGCGAGGCCGAGGTGGCGGGTGCGGCCCACAAGTATGACGCCCTCGTCGTCGGCAGCGGCATCGGCGGCATGGAGTCCGCCCTCAAGCTCGGCGACATGGGCTACAAGGTCCTCGTCGTCGAGAAGGAGCCCAGCGTCGGCGGCAAGATGATCCTCCTCAGCAAGGTCTTTCCCACACTCGACTGCGCGAGTTGCATCTCTACCCCCAAGATGGCGGCGACCGTCCACCATCCCAACATCGACGTGCTGACGTACGCCGAGGTCGAGGGCATCCGCGCCAACGGCGGCGGCGAGGGACCGGTCAGCTACCACGCGCGGATCAAGCAGAAGCCCAAGTACGTGGACGAAGCCGCCTGCACGGGCTGCCGGCAGTGCGAGATGGCCTGCAACGTGGCGGTCCCGGACGAGTACAACGCCGACCTGGTGTCGCGCCGGGCGGCGTTCATCGCCTTCCCGCAAGCCGTACCGAAGAAGGCCGTCATCAGCCGCGAGGGCGTGTCGCCTTGTACCTACGCGTGCCCGGCCGGCATCAAGGCCCACGGGTACGTCGCCCGCGTGCGCAGCGGCGAGTACGAGCAGGCGTTCGACCTGGTCCTCGAGGCGACGCCGCTGGTCGGCTCGCTCGGGCGCGCGTGCTACGCCCCCTGCGAAGGCGAGTGCACGCGCGGCGAGCTCGAAGGCCCCCTGCCGATCCGCCGCCTCAAGCGCTTCATCGCCGACGAGCACTACGCCAAGGCGAAGGGCGCCGCGGCTGAGGGCGGGGAAGGCGCGGCTGAGGGCGAGGAAGGCGCGGCGGCTCCGGCCGGACGGCCCGAGCAGAACGGCCACAGGGTGGCCGTCGTGGGCTCGGGCCCGGCGGGCCTCACCGCCGCCTGGCAGCTCGCCCGCAACGGCTACGGCGTGAAGATCTTCGAGGCGGCGGAACAGGCCGGCGGCATGCTGCGCCTCGGTATCCCCGCCTACCGGCTGCCCAACGCCGTCGTCGACGACGACGTCGCCAACGTCACCGCCATCGGCGTCGAGATCGAGACCGGCGTCAAGATCGCCGACCCGGCCAAGCTGAAGGACGAGGGGTTCGACGCCGTCTTGGTCGCGACGGGCACGCACAAGGCCGTCAGGCTGCACGTGCCCGGCGAGGACAAGGACGGCGTGATGAGCGCCCTCGACTTCCTCGCCGACGTGAAGCTCGGCAAGGACGTCGGCCTCACGGGCAAGAGGGTGCTCGTCGTGGGCGGCGGCAACGTCGCCATCGACGCCGCCCGCTCGGCGCGGCGGCTTGGCGCGGCCTCGGTCGACCAAGTGAGCCTGGAGTGCTGCGACGAGATGCCGGCCCACGACTTCGAGGTCCGTGAGGCGCGGGCCGAGGGCGTCACGCTGCACGACGGCTGGGGCATCGACCACTTCGTGGGCGACGGCCGCGTCGCGGGCGCCGAGCTGAAGGTCTGCACCTGCGTCTTCGGCGAAGACGGACGCTTCGCTCCCGAATACGACGAGACGCAGCGCAAGACCATCGCCTGCGACGCGGTGATCGTCGCCGCCGGCATGAGCGCCGACACCGAGGCCTTCGGCCTCGAGACGAACCCGGACCGCACGCTGAAGGCCGATGCCGCCACGCTGCAGACGCCGGTGCCACACGTGTTCGCCGCCGGCGACGTCGTGACCGGACCGACGATGATCACCACGGCCGTCGGCCAGGGTCGTCGCGCCGCCCTCATGATCGACCGTTACCTCCAGGGTCTCGAGCTCGATCCTGCGCTCTTCGACGAGCCTCTTCCGATGGTCGACAAGAGCGACGTGCTGCGTCGCCAGGACGTCTACGAACGGCGCGAGCCGTTCGAGTCCAGCGCGGTCATGAGCGCGTCGCCCGCCGACTTCGCCGAGATCGAGGGTCCGATGACCGAGGACGAGGCGTTCCTTGCCGCGGCGCGCTGTCTCGACTGCGGGGTGTGCTCGGAGTGCCATGCCTGCGTCGATGTCTGCCCTGCCGATGCCATCAGGCTCGACATGCGCGGCGAGGAGATCGAGACCGACGTGGGCGCCGTGATCCTCGCCACCGGCTTCACGCTGTTCCCGGCGGACGCCAAGCCGCAGTACGGCTACGGGCGCTACAGCAACGTCATCACCGGCATGCAGATGGACCGTCTGCTGGCGCCCACCCGGCCGTACAACGCGGTGCTGCGGCCCAGTGACGGCAAGGTGCCGGACAGCATCGCCTACATCATGTGCACGGGGTCCCGCGATGAGACGGTGGGCAACCCGCTGTGCTCCAGGATCTGCTGCATGT
>JAKPOQ010000189.1 GCA_029547745.1 Actinomycetes bacterium | reverse complement strand
GCCCGCTCTGTGAAGCGCCTGTGAGTCCGCCCTCGAACGCGTGACTCAGGAGATTCACAGCGTGGTCACAGGAAATACCCCTAGAATCTCCTCGCATCCGCACAGGGAGCCCAGATGGAAGAGAACACGCGCATCCTGGTCGTCGACGACGAGCAGAGCATCACCGAGCTGCTGACGATGGCCTTGCGCTACGAAGGCTTCGAGACCGCGGCCGCGCACGGCGGCCGCGAGGCGCTGGCGACGATCGCCACGTTCCATCCCCACCTCGTCGTCCTCGACATCATGATGCCCGACATCGACGGCTTCGAGGTCGCGCGGCGGCTGCGCGCCGAACGCCAGGCGGTACCTATCCTCTTCCTCACAGCGCGCGACGCGGCCGACGACAAAGTGCGCGGCCTGACCATCGGCGGCGACGACTATGTGACGAAGCCGTTCAGTGTCGAGGAGCTCGTCGCCCGTATCCGCGCGATCCTGCGTCGCACGATGGGAGAGCAGCGCGACAGCGGCCGCCTGACGTTCGCCGACCTCGAACTGGACGAAGAGACACACGAGGTGTTCCGCCGCGGCAAGGCGATCGAGCTGACCCCGACAGAGTTCAAGCTGCTCCACTACATGATGCTCAACCCGCGCCGGGTGCTCACCAAGTCGCAGATCATGGATCGCGTCTGGGACTACGACTTCGGCGGGCGGGCGAACGTCGTCGAGACGTACATCAGCTACTTGCGCAAGAAGGTCGACGCCGTCGACCCGCCGCTCATCCACACGGTGCGCGGCGTCGGCTACAGCCTGCGTCTGCCGCCGGAGTGAGCCGTGGCACAGGGGCCGCCGCGCTCCGTCCGCGGAGCTGAGTCATGACCCTGCGTCTGCGGCTCACGCTCGCCGTCGTCGCCCTCGTCGCCGTCGCCCTCGTGGTCGTCGACGCGGCCACGTACGTGTCGTTGCGCTCGTTCCTCCTCGACCGCGTCGACCAACAGCTCAAGGATGCCCGGGTGCCCATCGCCAAGGCCCTCAGCACGGGGGCGGGAGGCCCAGGCTCGCCGTTCGGCGACCAGAGCGCCGGTCAGAGCCAGATCCCCCCGGGGACATACGGCGAGCTGCGCGACGCGACCGGCGCCGTGCTCGTCGGACAGAGCTGGGCGTACTCCGCCGACGAACAGCCCATCCCCGATCTGCCGGAGAGTCTGCCCGACGCAAAGGACGGGGAGACGGTGTTGTTCTCAGCCGACGCGCAGGAGAGGGGGGACACGCGTTTCCGCGTCCTCGCCCAGGACTTCCCCCAGGCCGGCCTTACCCTCGTGGTCGCGATCCCGCTCAGCGAAGTGCAGGAGACACTCGCTCGGCTGCTGCTGATCGGGGCCCTGTTCACGGTCGCCGCGCTCGTGGGACTCGGCGCCTTGGCCTCCTGGCTCGTCAGGCGAGGCCTGCGGCCGTTGGAGGACATGGCGACGACGGCCGGTGAGATCGCGGCCGGCGACCTGTCGCGCCGCGTCGAACCGGCCGAGGACAAGACCGAGGTCGGCCGTCTCGGCCTCGCCCTCAACGCGATGCTCGAGCAGATCGAGGAGGCCTTCGAGGAGCGGCGCAGGTCCGAAGAGAAGCTGCGCCGCTTTCTCGCCGACGCTTCGCACGAGCTGCGCACGCCCTTGACTTCTATCCGCGGCTACGCCGAGGTCTTCCGTCGCGGGGCGAAGGACGATCCCACCGACCTCGAGACGGCGATGCGGCGCATCGAGGACGAGTCGCGGCGCATGGGCGTCCTGGTCGACGAGCTCCTTCGCCTCGCCCGCCTGGGCGAGGGCCGGGAGCCCGAGCGCGCCCCGGTCGACCTGGCGCGCATCGTCGCCGACGTCGTGTCCGACGCCGCCGTCGAACGACCGGAACGCACGATCTCCGTGGACGCGCCGGAGGACCTCGTCCTCACCGGCGACGAGGCCCAACTGCACCAGGTCGTCGCCAACCTCGTCGGGAACGCGCTCCGGCACACACCTCCTGAGACCCCCGTCGTGGTACGTCTGCGCCGGGTCGGCGACTGGGCGGAGCTCGAGGTCGCCGACGAGGGCCCCGGCATGGCTGCGGAGGACGCGGCCCGCGTGTTCGAGCCCTTCTATCGCGCCGACAAGTCACGGGCGCGCGAGACCGGCGGCACCGGACTGGGTCTCGCCATCGTCGCCGCCATCGTCGACGAGCACGGCGGGACGGTCACGGTCGAGACGGCGCCCGGAGCCGGAGCGACCTTCCGCGTGCGGCTCCCCGCCGCCGACGCCGCGGCCTGACAGGAGCGGCGACTCGCGGCAGGGGTGCGCGGCGGGCCGACTGCAGTCTCAGCAAAGTCTCAGGGATCCCCCAGACTCGGCTGAGGACGTTTGTGTATCTTCGCCACGTCCGGGGCCGCCGGCGCCCTTCCCCTCCGGCCAGGAGAACCATGAGCGGAGTCAGCAAGCGAGCACTCATCAACTTCATCGTCGACGCGGCGATCGGCGCCACTTTCGTCGTGACGGCCGTGAGCGGCCTCGTCTTCCTCGTCCCCGCAGGGTGGCTGTCAGCTTCGGGTTCGACGACCAGCGCCCTCGGCGTGGACTACGCGACGTGGAGGACGCTGCATGACTGGGCTGGAGTCGCCATGGTCGCCGGCGTCGTCCTGCACACGGCCCTTCACTGGGCCTGGGTGAAGACCATGGTGCGGCGACTCGCCGGCCGCCGTCGGACCCAAGCGCGGCCGGCGAGCGTCGTGGCGCGACGTAGACCGCCGCGCGTCGTCACGGAACGCGCAGCGGCGAGCGCCGCGAGTGAGCGCGAAGCGGCGAGTGCGGCGGACGAGCCTGAGCCTGCGAGAGCGACACGTCACGCCTTCCTCAAGACGGCCGGCGCCATCGGCGGCGCGGCGCTGGTCGGCGGGCTCTTGGGCCGGGCCGCCGCCGGCGCCGCACAGCAGCTCCTCAGCGACGATCCATCCATGGGCGGATCCGGGTCGGGGCAGGGCGCTTCAGGATCAGGGCAGGGCGGCTCATGGTGGAGACAGGACGCGTCGGACTCAGGGCAAGCCGACCCATCGGCGGTGCAGAGTGACCAGTCCCCGGAAAGCGGCCAGTCCACCCAACCCGACACGTCCGCCGCACGGGTGACGATCGACGCGGAGAGTTGCATCGGCTGCGGAGACTGCCTGAGCGTCTGCCCCGCCGGGGTGTTCGCGGCGAGCGGAGGGAGCGTCGTCGTCGCGCAGGCCGAGGCCTGCCGCCTGTGCCGCCGTTGCACGCAGGTCTGCCGCACGGGGGCGATCACGCTCGCTGGATGACGCGGCGCGCGGCGCGCCTGCGCCGCGGTACGCGAGCGGCGGCGCGGCGCGACGTGAGGCACGCGGCGCACCCGCGCCGCCGCAGATAGACTCAGGGCATGGATCCGCCCCCTTCAAGATCCGGCCGCCGCGCGGCGGGCTCCGCCGCGCTGCTCGTCGTCGTCATCGCGCTCTCGATGCAGACCGGCTCGGCCTTGGCGGGCCGACTCATCAAGAGCGCGGGCGTCGTCGAGACGCTCTGGTTGCGCACGGCGATCGCGGCGGCGGTCCTCGCCGCGGTCCGGCCGCGTTCGCTGCGCCTGCCGGCCCCCACCGACCGCCTCCCCCTTGCCGCCCTCACGCTCGCCCTGCTCTTCATGAACCTCAGCTTTTACGCCGCCATCTCGCGGGCGCCACTGGGCATCGTCGTCGCCGTCGAGTTCATCGGCCCGCTGGCGGTCGCGGTCATGGGCTCCCGGCGTCCACTCGACTTCGTCTGGATCGCCCTCGCGGCGCTCGGCGTCTTCCTTCTCGCCGGGCCGACGAGCTCGGTCGGCGCCGCGGGCCTTCTTCTCGCCCTTTGCGCCGCCGCCTGTTGGGCCGCCTTCCTGCTGCTCGCCAAGCGCGCCGTCACGACGATGGAGCCGCTCGCCGTGACGACTCTCATGCTGGTGGGCTCGGCCATCCTCCTCACGCCGCTCCTCGCCGCCACGGGCATCGCGACCGAGAACGTCGCGGCCACGCTCGCGACGGGGACGGCCATCGCCGTCCTGTCGTCCGCCTTCCCCTACTTCCTCGAGCTCTTCGCGCTCAGCCGGGTCCGGGCCGCCACGTACGGCGTGCTCCTGAGCATCGAGCCCGCGATGGCGGCCCTCACCGGCTTCCTCATCCTCGGCCAGCGGCTGACCCTCGCCGAAGGGCTCGCCATCGCCGCCGTCATGGTCGCGGCGGCGGGGGCGAGCTGGCAGGGCGAGGCACCGCGCGCCTGAGCGCGGCGCCATCCGCGCTGCCGGGCGACCCGCGCCGCGCGCCTGAGCGCGGCGCCGTCGGCGCTTCCCGCACGACCGGCACCGCGCCGGATCCGCACTGCCGGGACGCGGTGCTATGCTCGCCGCAGGCGGAAGGGTCGCAGAGGGTGGTCCGGCGATGCACGACCTGCACGGCGCGACGTTCGTCTGCTCGTGGAGCGGCGGCAAGGACGCCTGCCTCGCCATGCACCGCGCCGTCGCGGCGGGAGGCGTTCCTCGAGCCTTGATCTGCCTGGCGCGCGAAGACGGCAAGACCACCCTCACCCACGGCATCCCGGTCTCCCTCGTGCAGGCCCAGGCAGACAGCCTGCATCTTCCGCTCGAGATCTGCCCAGGCTCGTGGCACATGTATGAGTCTGTGTGGGCCCAGGCTCTGCAGCGACAGGTCGCCGCCGGCGTGCAGGCCGCGGTCTTCGGCGACCTCTTCATCACACGCCACCGCGACTGGGAACGTCGCGTCTGTCACAACCTCGGCCTTCGCCCACTGAACCCGCTGTGGAGGGAATCGTCGCGGGCGTTGGCGAATGAGCTCTTCGCAACGCACACAAAGGCCGTGATCACGTGCCTCCTGGCGGAGAAGCTCGACCCCTCGTACCTCGGCCGGGAGGTCACGCCCGCCCTGCTCAACGAGATCGAGGCGGCGGGCGTCGACCCCTTCGGCGAGCATGGCGAGTACCACACCCTGGTCCTCGACACGGACCTGTTCGCCGAGTCGATCGAAGCCGCACCGGTCGGTCGCTACCTCCATGACGGCTACTGGTACCTCGACTTCGGCGACGGCCCACCCGTGGGTCAGACCACGCCGCGGCCGCGTACGGGCGGCATCCAGTAGAAGGCGAGAGGAGGGCTCCGCGCCGATACCGCCGGGTGCGACATCCGTCGTACGAGGCCGGAGGAAGCGGCCAGACAAGACCGTCACCCGACGCAGCCGGGCAAAGCCGGGGGGGAACATGGCCCGAGGCTGAGCGCCGAAGGCCTCGTCAACCGCCACATCATCGACGGGGCCGGGCGCGACATCGGCCATATCACCGATCTGCACACCGACGAGCTGGCCTGCACATCGACGAGGACGACAAAGCGAACTGGCTGCTCGTCGACACCGGCCTGTTGGCGAGCTTTCTCAGCGTCATCCCGGTGACCGACGTGGTCATCGGCGACCGCGGCCTCGAAGTGCACTACGACATGGAGAAGCTCACGGGGCCGCCCAAGGTGATGGCCGACCGACCCTCCGCCCAGCACCGCGAAGGCATGCTGACCGCCGTGGCCGGGAAGACGCTGCGTTCACCGCTCCCCGCGTAGGGCGATCTTCAGGTCGTTGACGTTCGTTCCCGTGGGACCGGTGACGATGAGGTCACCGATGGCTTCAAGCGCCGGCCCGGCGCCGTGGGCCGCGAGGGCGGCCTGCAGATCGACCCCGGCGGCGGCCGCGGCCGCCGCCGACAGGTCGTCCACGAGGCCGCCGGCGGCGTCGGTCGGACCGTCGGTCCCGTCCGAGTCCATACAGAGGATGCAGGCCGCC
>JAKPOQ010000151.1 GCA_029547745.1 Actinomycetes bacterium | reverse complement strand
GAGGCCTGCCTCGCAGACCTCCGTGAGGCGGCCACTATAATCGAGAAGAGCCTGCATGACGGCGAGCGGCAGAGGGAGGTGCGCCGTGGGCGAGCGCTTCACGTTGATCAGCGGACGCACGCGTAGGCAGGCCATCGCCATGCACAAGGGGAAGGGGTCGCCCGAGTACCATGCGGCCACCGAAGTCGTCGAGATGAACGCCGACGACATGGCGCGGCTCGGCATCGTCGACGGCGGCCGCGCCACCCTGCGTACCCCGGCCGGCGCGGTCGTCCTCACGGCCCACGAGGGAGCGCTTCCGCCCGGCCTCGTCTTCGTCCCCATGGGCACGGCGGTGAACGGCATCGTGGGGACGGAGACCCTGGGGACGGGTATGCCCTCGTTCAAGGGCCTGGACGTCGAGGTCGAGCCGGCGCCCGGCCGGCCGGGCGTCCCGGGGGGTGAGGGAGCATGAGCACCGTCCTCGAGCATGTCGCCTGTCCGTTCTGCGGCTGCGTCTGCGACGACATCGCCGTCGAGGTCGACGGCGGGCGCGTCCTCAAGGTCAAGCGCGCCTGCACGAGCGGGCAGGGCGTCTTCATGGAGTACGACCCCAGCCCGCGGCTGCCCCGCGTGCGCGGCGCGGAGGTCGACTGGGAAGTCGCCGTAGCCGAGGCGGCGGCCATCTTGGACGCCTCCGACAGCCCGCTCATCTACGGCTTGAGTTCGAGCGCCAGCGAAGCCCAGCGCAAGGCCGTCGCGCTGGCCGACCGCCTGGGGGCGGTGATCGACTCGACGTCGTCGGTCTGCCATGGGCCGACGGGGCTCGCCATGCAGGCCGTGGGCGAGCCCACCTGCACGCTCGGCGAGGTCCGCGACCGCGCCGACGTGCTCGTCTTCTGGGGCTGCAACCCCGACCAGTCGCACCTGCGTCACCTCGCCCGCTACTCGGCCAACGCCAGGGGCGCTCTGACGCCCAACGGGCGCGGCGACCGCACGGTCTACGTCGTCGACGTCCGTGAGACGGGCACGGCGAAGAAGGCCGACCACTTCCTCCAGGTCGCCCCGGGCTGTGACTATGAGGTGCTGACGACCCTGCGTCTTCTCGTCCAGGGCGGCGAGCCCGACGTCGACGTCGTCGGCGGCATCCCGGTCGCGGATCTGACGGAGCTCGTGGAGCGCCTCAAGGCCTGCCGCTACGGCGTCTTCTTCATGGGCATGGGGCTGACGATGACGGCGGCGCGGCAGCTCAACGTCGCCGAGCTGTTCACGCTCGTCGCCGAGCTCAACGCCTTTGCGCGCTGCTCCGTCATCCCCATGCGCGGTCACGGCAACGTGACCGGCGCCGATCAGGTGCTCACCTGGACGAGCGGCTACCCGTTCGCCGTGAGCTACGCCCGCGGCTACCCGCAGTTCAGCCCGGGCGAATTCAGCGCCGTCGACATGCTGGCGCGCCGCGCCGCCGACGCGGCCCTGATCCTCGCCTCGGACCCGGGGGCGCACTTCCCGCGGGCGGCGGCGGCCGTGCTCGAGGAGATCCCGACGATCGTCCTCGACCATGGCCCCAGCGTGACGGCCGGGCACGCCACGGTGCTCTTCCCGACGGCTGCCTACGGCGTGGACGCCGCGGGGACCGCCTATCGCATGGACAACGTCCCGATCCCGTTGAGCCAGGTCATCGAGACCGGGCGCCCGACGGACGAAGACATCCTCGGGCGCCTCATCGAGGCGGTGCGGCCATGATGCTCGGCATAGTGGGAGGGCGGGTCTACGACCCGTGCAACGGCCGCGACGGCGAGGTGGCCGACGTCTGGGTGAAGGACGGCCGGGTCGTGGAGGCGGCCGCGATCGATCGTGAGAGGGCGGAGATCGTCGACGCCGCTGGCCTCGTCGTCATGCCCGGCGGCGTCGAGATCCACAGCCACCTCGTCGGCGCCAAGGTGAACTCGGGGCGCAAGCTCCGCCCCGAGGACCATCGCGGCAACGAGCGCGTCCGGGCGGGCGCCTTCCGCTCAGGCGTCGGCGGGACCGTCCCGACGACGTACGTGAGCGGCTACCTCTACTCGGAGATGGGCTACACGACCATCATGGAGGCGGCGACCGCGCCGCTCGTCGCGCGCCACACGCATGAGGAGCTCGAAGACATGCCCAACCTCGACAAGGGCGTCTTCATCACCATGGGCAACAACCACTTCATCATGCAGGCCGTCAGCGAGGGGCGCCCGGAGATGGCCCGTGACTACGTCGCCTGGCTGCTGAAGGCGACCAAGGGGTACGCCATCAAGCTCGTGAACCCGGGCGGGGTCGAGAACTGGAAGTGGGGCAAGAACGTCTCCGAGCTGGACGACCCGGTCATTGGTTACGAGGGCGTGACGCCGCGCAAGATCGTCGAGACGCTCGCCTGGGTGAACGAGGAGCTGGGGTTGCCGCACGTGCCCCACATCCACGGGATCAACCTGGGGCGGAGCACGAGCGCGCGTACGACGGTCGAGACGATGAAGACGCTCGCCGGGCGGCGCGCCCACTACTGCCACCTGCAGTTCCTGAGCTACGGCGAGGGCCCGCGCCACGTGAACAAGGGCGAGGCGGCCGCCGTGGCCGCGGCCGTGAACGCCGACCCGGCGATGACCGTCGACGTCGGACAGATCGTCTTCGGCCAGGCGACGACGATGACGTCCGACGGCCCGCTGCAGTACTCGCTGCACCAGACCGCCGGCGGCCGCTGGATGAACGACGACGTCGAGAGCGAGTCCGGCGGCGGCATCGTGCCGATCACCTACAAGCGCACGAACCCGGTCAACGCCACGATGTGGCGGACCGGTCTCGAGATCTTCCTGCTGGTCGAGGATCCCTGGCGCGTCTTCCTCACGACCGACCACCCCAACGGCGGCCGCTTCACGAGCTACCCGCAGGTCATCCGTCTGCTGATGGACCGCGCCTACCGGGAGGAGACGTTCGCCGGCATCCACGCCCGGGCGCGCAAGGGCGCCCTGCTGCCCGAGCTCGAGCGCGAGTACTCGCTGTACGACATCGCCGTCATCACCCGCGCCGGCCCGGCGCGTGCTCTCGGCTTGGAGAGGAAGGGGCACCTCGGGGTCGGCGCCGACGCCGACATCGCGATCTACGCCGAGCAGGACGACAAAGAGGCGATGTTCGCCAAGCCGCGCTACGTGTTCAAGGACGGCGTGCTCGTGGCGCGCGACGGCGTCCTCGTCGCCGAGGTGCCGGGGCGCACGTTCTACGTCGCCCCGCCGTACGACCCGGCGATCGAGGACGAGATCCGCGCCTACTTCGAGCGCGCCTATACGGTGGCCTACGAGAACTACGCCGTGCTTGCCGGCGATGTCGCCGGCGCCGAGCCGGTGGCCTGCGGCTGAGGGGGCGGGCGATGAGCGCGGAGGACCATGAGCACGAGGTCCGGCGCGACGTGCAGCGCGACCGCCCCTCCGTGTCGGTCGCGCTCAGTCGCGCCGGCGTCACCGACCTGCGGCGCATCATCTCGATCGAGGACGGCGGCCGGGCGCAGCTCTTCTATGCCACCATCGACCTCTACGCCGACCTGAGCCCTGAACAGACGGGCGTCCACATGTCGCGCTTCAGCGAGGTCGTCGAAGACCTCGCCGAAGGTCTGACGCGGACGCCCTTCCCCGACGTCGAGACCCTGGCCGAGCGTATGGCCAGCCTGGTGCTGACGACGCAGGAGGCGCTGCGCTCCGAGGTCCACGTCAGGGCACAGTCGCCGATCGTCAAGACCACTCCGGTGACTGGGCGCCCGACCCAGGAGATCTACACGCTCGTCGGCATCGCCGCCGCCACCGGCCGGGGCACCCGCCTGCTCGTGGGCGTCGAGGTCGACGGCCTCACCGCCTGCCCGTGCGCGCAGGGCATGGTGCGGGAACACGCGATCGAGCGCCTGTTGGAGGACGGCTACGACGAGGCCGAGAGCACACGCATCGTCGACCTCGTGCCGCTGGCCTCGCACAACCAGCGCGGCCGGGGGACGCTGCTGGTGGGCTCCGAGCGTCACCCGCGGGCCGAGGAGCTGGTCGCCGTCGTCGAGGACTCGATGAGCTCCGAGATCTACGAGCTGCTCAAACGCCCCGACGAGCTGCACGTGGTGGAGAAGGCGCACCGCAACCCGCGTTTCGTCGAAGACGTCGTGCGGGAGATGGTGCGCCGCGTGGTCGAGCAGTACCCTGACCTGCCCGACGACGCCTTCGTGCTCGCCCGCCAGGAGAACTTCGAGGGTATCCACGAGCACAACGCCTTCGCCGAACGCTACGGGACCTTGGCCGAGATCCGCTCCGAGCTCACCGGCGAGGCGTTCGCTCTCCGCCACACGGCGCTCGACGAGTGGCTCGTGGCTTGAGCGGACGGAGGGACGACCGGGTGCCCGACTACCTGTTCGTGACGGGGAGGCTCGCCGAGGCGGCGCTGCGGGCGACGCTCGACCGCCTCGACCTCGAGGGCGGCTACGAGCTGGCGGTGCTCAACGGCTCCGTCGCCGCCCTCATGCGCACGGAGTGGATCGCCCGCCGTCTGCC
This sequence comes from Actinomycetes bacterium, assembly GCA_029547745.1. Taxonomy (GTDB): domain Bacteria; phylum Actinomycetota; class Thermoleophilia; order UBA2241; family UBA2241; genus UBA2241. The sequence continues at coordinate 8,282 of JAKPOQ010000151.1, read as the reverse complement.
CGACGCGCGTGGATGTCGCCGCGTGATGATCCCCGGGCTGTGCCGCGGCGACCTTGAGGCTCTGGAACGGAGGGTGGGAGTGCCCGTCGTGCGCGGCCCGAAGGATCTCAAGGACCTGCCGCGATACTTCGGCCACGAGACCGTCCGTGAAGGGTACGGCGAGTACCGGACGCGGATCCTCGCCGAGATCGTCGATGCCTGGCGGATGAGCTTCCCGGACATCCTCGCCCGAGCCGAGTACTACCGCCGCAGCGGCGCCGACGTCATCGACCTCGGCACGCCGCCGATGGAGGGCTTCCCCGGCGTCGGGGAGGTGGTCGCCGGCCTCAAGGAGCGCGGTTTTGCGGTCAGCATCGACACGTTCGACGCGGCGACCATCCGCGCCGCCGACGCCGCCGGCGTCGACATGCTCCTCAGCGTCAACTCCCAGAACCTCGACCTGCTGCCGGAGCTGCACTGCACGGTGGTCCTGATCCCCGACTTCGGCGAGGGGCTCGACTCGCTCGAGCGCAATTGCGCCGCGGTCGAGGCGGCCGGGATCCCGTACGTCCTCGACCCGATCCTTGACCCACTCAGCTTCGGCTTCACGGCGGCCGTCGAACGCTACTGCGAGACACGCCGCCGTCACCCCGAGGCGGCGATCCTCATGGGGCTGGGGAACCTCACGGAGCTCACCGACGCCGACAGCGTCGGCATCAACGCCCTCATGGCCGGGGTCGTGGCCGAGCTGGGCATCGACTACGTGCTCACGACCGAGGTCATCAGTTGGGCGCGCGGGGCGGTGCGCGAGCTCGACTTGGCGCGCAAGCTGATGCACTATGCGGTCACGAACCATGTGCTGCCCAAGTCGGTCGACGACCGCCTGGTGGCGCTCAAGGACCCGCCCTTCGACACCTACTCCGGGGACGAGCTGCGGGCGATGCAGCGACGGGTGCGCGACCGGCACTTCCGCATCTTCGTCGACCGCGACTTGGTGTACGTGTTCAACCGCCACGTCTTCGTCTACGGCACCGACCCGGACGAGCTCTTCGCCGCCCTCGGCGAGGTCGATCCTGGGCATGCGTTCTACCTCGGCCGCGAGCTCGAGCGCGCCTGTCTCGCCTGCCGTCTGGGCAAGCGTTACACGCAGGACTCGGCGCTGCGTTGGGGTTACCTGAGCGAGGGTGACGAGGCGGGCGCGGAGGCGGCGCAGGAGCCGGCGCAGGAGCCGGCGAGGGAGGGCGCGCCGTGAGCCGGGTGCTCGGCATCGACCCCGGCACGGTGAGCTTCGACGTGTGCGGGCGCGAGGGCGACGCGGTCTTCCTCGACGTTGCGACGAGCACGGCCGAGGTCGGAGCCGATCCCGCCGCCTTCGTCGACGTCCTGCGCGCGGCAGGACCGGTGGACCTCATCGTGGGCCCGTCTGGGTATGGCCATCCGTGGGTCCGCGCCGCCGACGTCGGCCCACAGGAGCTGGACGTGCTGCTCCTCCCCGGCGCGGCGGCGGGGCGGGCCACCGTCGTGCCTGGCATGCGCCGCCTCCTGCTCGCCCTGCGTGACAGCGGGTTGCCCGTCTGGTTCGCGCCGGGCGTCGTCCACCTGACGACGGTGCCCGATCACCGCAAGATCGACCGCATCGACATGGGCACGGCGGACAAGCTCTGCGCCGCGGCCCTCGGCGTGTGGGACCAGGCGCGGCGGCTGGGGATCCCGTTCCCGGAGACGTCGCTCATCTACGTCGAGATGGGAGGGGCGTTCACGGCGATCGTCGTCGTCGAGGAAGGCACCGTGGTGGACGGAGCCGGCGGGACATGTGGCGCCATGGGCTACCGTGCCCTGGGGGCGATGGACGGGGAGCTCGCCTACCTGCTCGGCGGCTTCGACAAGGATCTGCTGGCGAGCGGCGGCATGGCCTGGGTCGCCGGGCGGCCGGACGCGGCCGCCGCCGAGGTCGTGGCGGCGGCCGCGTCCGGCGACGAACGCGCCGCCCTCGCTGTCGAGGCGTTCGCCGAGGGCCTCCTCAAGCGGATCGCGGGGCACGTCGCCGCGACGGGCGCGCCGTGCGAGATCATGCTGTCGGGGCGCCTCGCGCAGGTGCCGGCCCTGCGCGAGGCGGTGAGCGCACGCCTCGAGGGCTTCGCGCCCGTCCGTCGTGCCGAGAGCTTCGCGGCGATGGCGAGCGAGGCCGCCCAGGGGGCCGCCCTGATCGCCCAAGGACTGGTCGGGGGCGGCCCGGAAGAGGAGTTGGTCGCCGCCCTGCGCCTGCGCGAGGCTAGCGGGTCGGTCCTCGACCACGTGTACGTCTCGGGCGCGGACGCGCTACGGCTGCGGTACCCGCAGCCGCGGCGCGCGTCCGCGCCCGTGCCCGGAGGAGGGAGCCCATGATGCGCGTCAACGGAGTCGAGATCGAGGACACCTTCGCCGAGGCCTTCGGCATGTGGGGCGCGCGCCTCGTGGTCACGGCTGAGACCCTGGAATGGGCGCGGACGGCGGGGGCCGCCGCGACCGGGTTCGCGACCTCGATCATCGGTTGCGGCTGTGAGGCCGGCATCAACGAGCTCGTCCGCGCGCAGGACACGCCCGACGACCGCCCCGGGATCATCGTGTTGCTGTTCACGATGTCGCGCGCCGCCATGGAGCAGCAGCTCATGCTGCGCATCGGGCAGACGATCATGACGTGCCCGACGACGGCCTGCTACGACGGGCTTCCGGATGGGGAGGAGCGCTTCAAGGTCGGCGGCAAGTTGCGCTACTTCGGCGACGGCTTCCAGCGCAGCAAGCTGCTCGACGGCCGTCGCCTCTGGCGCATCCCGGTCATGGACGGGGAGTTCGTCGTCGAGGAGAGCTTCGGCGCCGCGAAGGCCGTCGGCGGGGGCAACTTCTTCATCATGGCGGGCGACCTCGAGCACGCCCTCGCCGCGGCGCAGGCGGCGGTCGCCGCGATGCGCGGCGTGCCCGGGGTCGTCATGCCCTTCCCGGGTGGGGTCGTGCGCAGCGGCAGCAAGACCTCGTCGCGCTACAAGGGCCAGCACGCGTCGAGCAACACGCCGTACTGCCCGACCTTGCGCGGGTTCGAGAAGTCGGACCTGAGGGAAGGTGAGAACGCCGTGCTCGAGATCGTGATCGACGGTCTGACGAGCGACGCCGTGGCTGAGGCGACGCGCGTCGGGGTGGTCGCGGCCTGCTGCGACGGCGTGTTGCGCATCTCGGCGGGTAACTACGGCGGCTCGCTCGGGCAGTTCAAGTTTGCCCTGCACGACCTGGTGTCGGCGTGAACGGGCGGCGGGACGCGGGACGAGAGAGGAGGGGGCGCCGATGACGTGCATCAGTTGCGCCGGCGCCGCGCTCGACCGCGGCGGCATGACGCTGACGCGCAGAGAGAGTAGCCCGATCCCGGTCGAGGCGGACAGCATCTGCCCGGACCGCTTCATCGGCCTCAACGAGGCCGACATCGCCCGCCTGCCGGCCTTCTACGGCCGCCGGCAGGTGACGCTCGGCGACCTCTTCGAGATCGAGGGCGTCGGGGCGACCGACATCACCGTGACGGGCGACCTGGCGGCGGTGAAGAAGATCGGCCACGGCATGACCATGGGCCGCGTCACGGTGGAGGGTCCCGTGGGACAGCACACCGGCGCGCGCATGACGGGCGGCGAGCTCGTCGTGCGCGGCGACGCCGGCGACTGGCTCGGCGCCTACATGGCCGGTGGGCGCATCATCGTCGAGGGGAACGCCGGCCACTTCGTCGGCGGGGCGTACTCCGGCGACACGAAGGGCATGCGCGGCGGCACGATCCTGGTGAAAGGCGATGTCGGACGCGAGGCCGGCGGGCGCATGCGCCGCGGCCTCATCATCGTGCTCGGCGACACGGGTGAGTTCACCGCCGCGAGGATGCTCGCCGGCACCGTGTTCGTCAGGGGACGGCTCGGGGCGCGCGCTGGCGCCGGCATGAAGCGCGGCACGGTGGTCGCCTTCGGCGAAGTGGCCGAGCTGCTGCCCACCTTCCGCTACACCTGTACGTACCGGCCGGTGTTCATGCGCTGCTACCTGCGCCGCCTGAGGGAGACGGGACTCGTCGCCGAGGGCGAGCTCGAGGGCGAGCTGTTCCGCCGCTCCATCGGCGACCTGACCAATGGCGGCAGGGGGGAGGTGCTGGTCCGTGCTGAGCGTGAATGAACGGGCGGCGGCGCTCTTCGCCGGGATGGAGGCCGCGGCGGAGGCGCTCGAGGTGTCGGTGACGCGCCTCGCGAACGGGGCGGCGGTGCTCGACGCGGGCGTCGAGACCGTGGGTTCGCTCGAGGCCGGGCGCCTGTTCGCCGAGGTCTGCCTCGGCGGCCTCGGCAGCGTGCGCTTCGGCGCGGTCGAGGCCGACGGCCTCGACCTGCCGGCCGTCACGGTCGACGTGCGTCACCCCGTGACGGCCTGCATGGCGGCGCAGTACGCGGGCTGGGCCGTGAACGTGGCGGCGACGGAGACGACGAAGAAGTACTTCGCCATGGGGTCCGGCCCCGCCCGCGCGCTCTACGCCGGCGAGCCGCTGTACGAGGAGCTCGAGTATCGCGACCAGGGGGCGACGGCCGCCGTGCTCGCCCTCGAGTCGCGGACGTTGCCGACGGCGGCCGTCGCCGACTGGGTCGCCCACAAGTGCGGCCTGCCGGCGGACCGGGTCTTCCTCCTCGTGGCGCCCACGGCCAGCCTCGTGGGCTCGGTGCAGATCGCCGCCCGCATCGTCGAGACGGGGCTCCACAAGATGCACGAGGTCGGCTTCGACCTCGGCGCTGTCCGTTCGGGGTTCGGCGTCTGTCCGCTCGCCCCCGTGGCCGCCGACGACGTCACGGCGATCGGGCGGACCAACGACGGCGTGCTGTATGGCGGGCGCGCCTGGTATACGGTCGAGGCGGAGGACGCTGCGCTCGAGGCCGTCATCGGGGCGCTGCCCTCGTCGGCCTCGCGTGACTACGGCGTCCCGTTCGCCGAGCTCTTCGCGCGCTACGAGGGCGACTTCTACAAGATCGACCCGCTGCTCTTCAGTCCTGCGGCGGTGACGATCACGAACCGGCGCAGCGGTAGGACGTTCTGCGCCGGCGGCGTGAACCCCGCCGTGCTCCGGCGCTCCTTCGTCGCATGAGGGTCGTCATCCTCGGCCGGCGGGGTGGCTGGCACACCGAGAGCCTGCTGAGGGCTCTTGAGCGACGCAGGGTGGCCGCCGAGTGCTGCCTGGTGACGCAGTTGACGGCGCGCATCGGCGGCCACCCCGTCCTCAGCGCGTCCGGCATCGTGCTCGAGGGGCAGGACGTGGTCTTCGTGCGCGCCATCCCTTCCGGGTCGCTTGAACAGGTGATCTTCCGCATGGACGCCCTGCGCTGCCTCGAGCAGACAGGGGTGCGGGTCGTGAACCCGCCGGCGTCCATCGAGTACGGGGTCGACAAGTACTACACCGCGGCACTCCTCGAGGCCGCCGGCCTGCCGACCCCGCGCACGGTCGTGGCAGAGCGCTTCGGCGACGCGCTGGCGGCGTTCGAGGAGCTCGGCGGGGACGTCGTCGTCAAGCCGCTGTTCGGCTCCGAGGGCAAGGGCATGGTCAGGGTCAGCGACGCCGACAGCGCCTATCGTCTCTTCCGCGCCCTGGAGCTGGGGCGCTACGTCTATTGCCTGCAGGAGTTCCTCGACCACGACGGGGCCGACGTGCGGGCGTTCGTGATCGGCGATGAGGTGGTGGCCGCCATGCTGCGCCGCGGGGCGCACTGGAAGACCAACGCGGCCCAGGGCGGCAGGGGCGAGCCGTACCCGGTCGACGACCGACTGCGGGAGTTGAGCCTGCGTGCCGCGCGTCTCGTCGGCGCCGAGTACGCCGGCGTCGACCTCGTCCCCCGAGGGGACGACTACACGGTGCTCGAGGTCAACAGCATCCCCGGTTGGCGCGTGCTCAAGGCGGCGACCGGGATCGACATCGGCCAGCACGTCGTCGACCATGTGCTCGGGGTGGCGCCGTGAGGCGTCCGGGAGCAGGGGGCGACGCGTGGCCGTGCCGTCCCGCAGGACGGCGCCGATGCGGCCGGCGCGCGACCCCGCCGGGGCGGCGATGGAGCCTCTGAGAGGTCCCGAGATCGCCCGGGCGGCGAGGCTCGCCTGCCTCATCGAGGCCAGTGTGCCCAAGCCCGGCAACGTTTCGCCGCAGGCGCGGTTCGCCGACACCACGTACGCGGACCTCGTCGCCAGCGCCGGGGCGATCGCCCCGGCGCTGGCCGAAGCCGGTCAGCGGGGCGTCGGCGAGACGGTGCTGCGCGCGGTGCGTGACACGCGAAGGGTCGCGGCGAGCAACACGAACCTCGGCATCGTGCTCTTGCTGGCGCCGCTGGCGAAGGCGGCGGCGGGCGGGGCGGCGGGCGGGGCGGCGAGCGGGGCGGCGACGGGGGCGGCGAGCGGGGCGGCGACGGCGGGTCTGCGACCCGCCGTCGCCGCCGTCCTCGCCGCCCTCACCGTCGACGACGCCCGTCTTGCCTACGAGGCCATCCGGATGGCGTCGCCGGGCGGGATGGGGCGCGTCGATCGCGCCGACGTGAACGACCCGGCGCCGGCCGTCACTCTGCGCGATGCCATGGAGCTCGCCGCCGCTCGCGACAGTATCGCCCGCGAGTACGTGACCGACTTCGAAGTGACGTTCACCATCGGAGTGCCGGCGCTGCGTCGGGCATGGACAGCCGGTGAGGGCCGGCCGGCCGGGACTCGCGCCGTGGCGGACGCCGGCGGGCCGGCCATCGGTCCGGAAGTGACGGACGCTGTGCTGCGCTGCTTCCTCGAGATCCTCGCCCGGGTGCCGGACACCCTCATCGCCCGCAAGCGTGACTTCGACGTGGCGCGACGTGTCTCGATGCGCGCGGCGCAGCTACTCGCGGCGCTGGGCGGCGACGAGAGCGCCGCGCGCCGCGAGCTGACCGTCTTCGACCGCGGGCTCCGCGACCCGGCGCATGCGCTGAACCCCGGCGCCACGGCAGATCTCGTCACCGCGGCCCTCTTTGTCGTCATCGTCGAGGACGGGATGGTCGATGCCGCGGCCGCGCAGGCTGCGCCCCTGCTCGTGGCCGATGACGGCGTGGCACCGGGCACGTGGGGGGAGGGGATGTGTGGCACGCGCGGCCGACCGCGTGGCATCTGCGGCCGACCGCGTGGCACGGGCGGCCGGCGCTACCGGCGATGAGCGCTGCCGTGCAGGGGAGCGCCGGCGAGACCGCGACACCGGTGGAGGGGTTCGCGATCGCGACGCGGGACGGACTGGTGTTCACGGTCAAAGGGCATGTGCATCCGCCCGGCCGGATCGTCGCCTACTTGCGCTACTTCGCGGATCCCGACGGCGACCGCCTGCGCGCGGGCCGCCGATACCGCAAGGTGCGGACGTTCGCCGAGCAGGCCCACGCCCTCGCCCCATGGCGGGAGACCTATCTCTGGCGCGACCCGTGCGCGGGCACGGTCCTGCAGAGCGTGCCGGACGAGGCGGTCGCGCGGGTCTTCGACCCGCGCGACCGCCTCGCCGCGATCGCCGCCTGTGGGCCGGCCGACGCGCTCGAGGAGGCCGCCCTGAGACTCGCCGGGCTGCTGGCCACGGCCGCGGGGGTCGCACCGCGGGCGCTCGGTGTGACCGGCTCGCTGCTCGTCGGCCTGCACGCCTCGTCGTCGGATCTCGACCTCGTCGTTTATGGAGGCGCCGCCTGCCGCGCGGCGTACGAGGCCCTCGGCCGTCTGCTGGACGAGGGCGCCGACGGATTGCGCCGCCCGGACGACGGGGACCTCGCCCGCATCCACGCCGCGCACCGACTCGAGACGCCGCTGGAAGCGGTCGACTTCCGTCGTCTTCAGCGCGTCAAGGTCAACGAGGGTCGTTTCGGCGAACGGCCGTTCTTCGTGCGTTTCGTGCGCCTTCCGGCAGAGGTCGGCGAGCGCTACGGCGACGTGAGGTACACGCCGCTGGAGAGGGTCACGGTCGAGGGCCGCGTGTGTGACGTGTCAGAGGCGATCTTCACCCCTTGCCGGTATGCCGTGGAACATGTGAAGGTCGTGTCCGGCACCGCGCCTGCGCCGGCGGCGCGCGCCGCCGCGACGGGGTCGGGTGCGGCGGCGGGCGCCGCCGCGGAGCCGGTCGTGGCGGGTGCCGTGGCAGCCTCCGCGGCCGCCCCCGCCGCGGACCTGCGCGAGATCGTCTCGTTCCGTGGCCGCTTCGCCGACCAGGCGCGCGCCGGAGAGACGGTGCGCGCCCGCGGGACGCTCGAGGAGGTGCGCGCCCGGGGCACGCTTGAGGACGCCGCGCCGCG
>JAKPOQ010000143.1 GCA_029547745.1 Actinomycetes bacterium | reverse complement strand
GCAGGAAGGGGTCAGCAAGACCCTTACGGCGGCCGCGATGACCTACGTCGCCGGCGCGCTGGCTGCGTTGCTGCAACTGCTGTACCTGTTCCTGCTGGCGCGGGACTGACGGCGGCGGGCGACCGAGGCGGCGGGCGACTGACGGCGGCGGGCGACCGACGCTGACGCACAGCGAGCGATAGTCGAAGGAAGACGCGGGCGGGGCGGCTCCTGGAGCCGCCCCGCCCGCGTCGCACACCTTGGTGCGCCTGGCAGGACTCGAACCTGCGGCCTTCGGTTCCGTAGTGCCAGCCCGGCCGTCTCAGGGGTCTTACGGCTGTCTCACTCGGCACTGCGGAATCGCAGCGTTTGCAGGCACCTTTGCGGTCGTCGTCTCACAACGAGGAGGGCTCGTCTCAGGCCGTCTCGGCTGGTCTTGCGTACAAACTGCGTACAGTCTGCTGGCCATCGCAGGGGTGGTGGGGGTGACGCAGACACAGGTCGCGCGTGATCTTGCAACTGTAACCCCCGTTACAGTTGACCGCGTGACCGGCCTAGACGGCAAGAGCTACCCGGCGCGCTGAGCCTACATCGCCTCTATGGCCCCTAGAAGGCCGTATACGGCGTTCGACCCCCTGCAAGCTATACCTGCCTTCACGATTCGTGGCGGTCGCGGGAGAACATCGTCTTGCGGCGCTCTGCGCGCAGCTCGCCGCGGCGCTCGTTCCGGCCGGCGAGGAAGGCTGCCCTGTCACAGAGGGGGATGCCCGCCGGGCAGGGCAGCAACGGATAGCGCCGGGTCGGCGTAGTGCCGAAGAGCGGGCTCCACTCGTAGCCCGTAGGTTCCGGCCGCGCCTCGGGGTCGCGGAGCTCGCAGGGCGGCCGAACGGCCGGGTCCTCCGCGGCGCGCCGGCCGCAGGCGTGGCAGGTGTAGGTGTCCATCGGTCATCTCCAGTTCGTCGCGACCGCCCACCACTTGTCCTGCAGGCGGCCTTTCGGGTCCAGGTAGCGCGGTTCGTCGCGGTTGTGGCGGTACCAGACCGAGAGCGCGAGCGCGATCACGAGGTCGTCGTGGTCGGACTCGCGCTTGGCCTCGTAGAGCAGGTGCCCCGTCCGGGGGTCCTGCTTGAGCTGGAAGGCGCGCATCTCCTTCTCCAGCACGTCGGCGAGCGGCAGACCGAGAGGGAGCTTCACCCGCCCCGCCTCGTGGAGCGTCGCGAGGCGCGCGATCAGGTCGCCCTTGTGCGTCGCCCCGGTGGACGACCGCGCGTCCGCAGGCAGGTCGCGGCTGAAGCCGCCGGTGAGCGTGACCGCACGCGGCCGGTGCTGTCCCATGCGCCCGGCGCGGTAGGCCTTGTCGAACATGTCGCCCACGGCCCCGCCGACCCCGGTCGCGTCGAAGAGCAGCACGGCGTGTCCCCGGAACTCGGGGGTCCGCATCAACTCGGCAACGTCGTCGACCACGCTGCCGTAGGGCGTGCCCAGCGGCCACCGCTGGATGTGGCGCACGTGGTAGGTGTCGTAGACCATGCGCTCCTCGTAGATGTAGGCGTCGTTGGGCGGCTCGAGGTCGACCGTGACTTGGTGCACGCGCTCCGTGACGACGGCCGCCGAGAAGTCACGGCGCTGGCCGAGGTCCAGGCCGATGACGTAGTTACCCATGGAGGTCTCCTTCGATCGGGAAGAGTGGCGCAACGGCCGCTGAGTACATGGCGCGCAGGGCGTCCTCTGAGAAGAGCTGCGCCGAGGATGAGGCGAAGTTGCACTCGTACTCCTGCGAGTAGACCCACGAGCCCATGGCGGCGCGCTCCTGGGCGAGGAAGTCGGCACCGATACGGGGGCAGTCTTCGGCGGTGACGCGGACGCGCTTGTACGTGCTGCTGCCCGACTCCCATGCCTCGTACCACCACCCCCGACACCCCCAGGGCGTCGAGAGGGCGATCATCTG
>JAKPOQ010000197.1 GCA_029547745.1 Actinomycetes bacterium | reverse complement strand
GCCCACGACCGTGCCCAGGACGTTGTAAGCGATGGCCGAGCTCGACCCGGCGCCGAAGCGGCCGTCGGGCTGGAGCAGCGCCGCCGCCGTGTCGAGCACCGTGGTCGTGTTGCCGCGCTCGGCCCCGCGCAGCGTCACCGTGCGCCCCGTGGCGTTGAGGGACGTGAGCAGGCGCCGTCCCGAGGGCAGCGAGAGCAGCGCCTGAAGGTCAGAGTCGAGCCGGTCGGTGAACTCCTGGCCGTCGTCGAGGACGACCGCCGAGCCGGCGACCTGCTCGCCCTTGCCGAGAGGCGCCGGATCGACGCGGACCACGGTGTCGGACCCGGCGAAGGGCTGGTCCACACCGCGCTGAGCGTAGATCGTGTCCTCACCGTCGCCGCCGACGAACGTGTCCCTCCCGGGACCACCGCCGAGGACGTCGTCGTCGCCGTGGCCGAGGAGGGTGTCGTCACCGCGCCCACCGAACACCACGTCAGGGCCGGGTCCGCCATACAAAGCGTCGGCCCCCGGCCCCCCGTCCAGGTAGTCGTTCCCGCCGCTGCCCGTGAGGCTGTCGCCGCCCAGGCCACCGTAAAGGACGTCGGCGCCGTCACCCCCGAACAGGGTGTCGTTACCGGGCCCGCCGTCGATGTAGTCGTCGCCGGCGGCGGTGAGGATCGTGTCGCGGCCCCATCCGCCGATGATCGTCAGCGACGCCGTCACCTCGGGGCCGGCGACGAGCAGGTCGTCGCCGTCCAGGCAATCGATGACGAGGCGCCGCACATCCTCGGGGGCGACGACCTCGGTGACGGTCTCGCTCCGGCTCTCGATGACCAGGGTCAGCGCCCCGTCGTCGCCCTGATGGACGTGGATCGTGTCGTCGCCGTCGCCGGCGCCGATGACGAGGGGCGACACGTCTGTGGGAAGGGCCTTCGTACCGAGCGTGGCCTTCGTACCCGAAGTCGTCGTGGCGGCCTGTGCCGCCGGCGCGCTGCTCAAGACCATGAGCAGCGCCAGCGCGGCCCCCGCCGCCACCCACGAGACCCGCTCCCAACACCGCGCCCAAGAGGTCCGGCATCGATCTGTCCGGTATCGCTTCATGCGCCGCCCTCACACTGCGGTCGTTCGTGCCCTGCGCACGCTTCGCCCACTCTACCGTAAAGAACGCGCCAGACCCTGCGGCCTTAGCGTAGGCCGCGCTCGTCCCCCCGGAAAAGGGAGAGGGGCGGGGCGCCTTCCGGCGCCCCGCCCCTCTGACAGCACCCTCAGACGAGGGGCTTGGGGGTCTTCCGCTGTTACTTGGTGACCGTCAGTCGGCCAACGCCCTTGGCGACCTGCGTGCTCCTGTTGCCGGCCTCATCCACGGCGGTGACGACGATGCGGTACTGGCCGACACCGAGGCGGGTCTTGACCTTGAAGCTGTTCAGCGTGTTCGTGCTCTTCGAGCCGAGGAAGTACGAGCGCACGAACGCGCCCCGGCTGTTCTTGAGCATGATCTTGACGTCGGCCTTGGGGGTGATGGCGGTGACCTTGTACTTCAGGGTCGCCACCCTGGTCTTGCCGACCTTCACCTTGGCGTTGTAGGCCTTGCACGTCGGGGCCTTGCTGGCGACCTTGACGGTCACCGTCTGGGC
>JAKPOQ010000196.1 GCA_029547745.1 Actinomycetes bacterium | reverse complement strand
CGCGGTGCCGCCGAGGTCGAGCGTCTCCTCGATCTTGCGATGGATCTCTGCCGGCGTGAGCAGGTAACCCTCACCGCTCCCCGGGCGCTTGTAGAAGGCGCAGAAGCGGCAGCCCGAGACGCAGTAGTCGGTGTAGTTGATATTGCGGTCGACGATGAAGGTGACCTCGCCCCCGGGGTGCAGGCGGCGACGTAGCTCGTCGGCGCGGAAGCCGAGCTCGAGCAGGTCGCCGCGTTCGAGGAGGTCGAGAGCCTCGGCATCGCCGAGACGCGCGGGCGGCGCGCCCGTGCCGGGCGCGCCGCCCGTCGTCATCCCCGGATGGCTCACAGCGCTGCGTCCCTCAGGTCCATCGAGAACACCACATAGTCGCCGCCGATACCGATCCGGTCATGATGGATCGCGACGCCGTCGACCACCTCGTCGCCCGGCTCGATCGTGAACCCGATGCTGCGGTGGAAGGCGATCGAGCGCGTGTTGAAGGCGCCCGTCTCGGCCATGATGCGCGTACGCCCGCGCTCACGTGCGAGCGCGGCGAAGCGACGGTACAGCTCTCGTCCGAGGCCGAGGCGCCGGTGGTCGCTGCGAACGCCCATGAAATGGACGTAGCCGGCGTCGGGATATCGTTGCGAGAGCCAGCCGACGAGGAAGGCGACGAGCTCACCCTCGTCCTCGACGATGAACGTCGAGTCGCCGAAGTGCTCGAAGAGTTGCGGCTGGACGCAGTGGTTCAGCCGCCGCTCCCACCACTCGTCGACCGCTCGCGCCACGGCGATCGCATCGGCGGGCTCAGCCGTCCGCCAGCGCAGACGAGCGAGCGCGGCCGCGTCAGTCGTCATGACCCGGCACCGAGCCCCGGACCGGCGCACTGAGCCGGGTCTCCTCGAACGACGCTGCAGGCACGTCGTCGAGTTCGGGAACCTCGTCCAGTTGGTCGATGGCGGCGGCGCGGCGATAGAACTCGAGCAGCCCGCGCCGGTATTCGGGCGTGAACCCGTACTTGAGCCGGTCGAAGTACTCCATCAGGTACGCCTGGTTGAAGTCGTAGCGCAGGGCGGCCTCGGCGGCGGTCCGCTCCGGCTGCGCCGCGCACTGGTCCCGCGAGGCGAGCAAGGCCCGACCGACGGCGTCGGCAGCCGTGCGCCGCGCGGCGACGAAGTCGCGCCGCGCGGCGCACACCGCGAACACCATCGGCAGACCGCTGACCCGCTGCCACTCCTCGCCGAGGTCGTAGTTGTTCGGGTAGACCCTCGTCCGCAGCACGTGCAACGCCTCGTCGCCGATGAGCACGAGGCCGTCGGCGCCTGCCATGACCTCCGAGAGCGGCCCGCGGCGGGGCACGAACTCAGGCTCGATGCCCCACTCCCGGCAGAGGATCTTGACGAGGCACACCGAGGTCGCGCTCTGTTCGGTCAGCGCGATGCGCGTCACGTCGCCGAGAGGCACGCGGGTGAAGAGCTGGACGGAGTCGACGGCGCCCAGGGAGCTGATCGAGACGTGGGGCAACACGCTGAGGACGTCGGCGTGGCGGGCGTAGGCGATCGACGAGGGCAGGGCGACGTCGATCTCACCCTCGACGAGCAGCGCGTTCAGCGCCGCCGGATGCCCTTCGACGATCTCGGCGGCGACGCCGCGCGCGGCGAGCTCTTCCTCGAAATGATCGTACAAGGGGAAGCAATTGACGAACTCGATGCGCCCGACGCGCACCGCAGGTGCGGCGTCAGTCATCGTAGCGCCGCACGACGTTGTAGAGGGTGTCGCGCTCGACCGGCGTACGCCCGGCACCGCG
>JAKPOQ010000159.1 GCA_029547745.1 Actinomycetes bacterium | reverse complement strand
TACCGCTATCTGGCCGAGACGGCCCTGCCTGGCTTCGCCCGGCAGGGCGACGCGGCCCGCGCCCTCGCCCTGCGTGTGCTCACCGAGTTGCGCAAGCGGGTCGCCTTCTGCGACCTCGGCGGCAAGGCGCTCTCGAGCATCGAGTACATGACCGACGGCGGCCGCCGCGGCGACGGCAGGCCCGAGGGCGGCGTCTACCGCCTGCTCGACGAGGTGCCGCTGCTGCACGAGGCGCTCTATCGCGCCGCCAGCGGGCAGCTCGCGTTCGAGGACGGGACCACGGCGGAGGACACGGTCAGCCCGGGTGGCGGCGTCGTGTCGGATGCGGCTGCGGGCGGTGGCGGCGCCCGGGACGGGGCGGCCCCTGCCGCAGGCGTCTGGGGCCGCCTCACATTCGCCACCCGCGACGACCTTGTAGGGCCGCTCGACCCCGGGCGCGACGTCCTCGTCGTCGACTTCGCCGGCTTCCAGAGCGAGGCGTTCGGTCCCACCTGTGCGTCGACCGTCGTCAGCGAGGCCGTACGCCTTGGCTGGAGGAACCTCGTCGGTTACGACTGCGTCGGCGGGCCGCGCTATCTCGGCGTCAACCTGGCGGACGCCGAAGGGGCCTCCACCCGCGGCGTCACCCTGGAGCTCTACGGCCGCGAGGCGGGAGACTTCCTCGGGGCGCTGCTCGAAGGCGCCGACATCCGCCTGTACGGCCAGGGCCAGTGCCATGTCGGCATGAAGGCGGCCTCGGGCTCGATCTTCGTCCTCCAGGACGCCCTCAACACCTGCTGCTACTCCGCCCACGGCGGGACGTTCAGCGTCTGGGACTCGGGCTCGCGTTTCGCCGTCGCCGGTCAGAACAAGGTCCTCGAGGACGACGGCGAGACTCCCGCCCAGGGCTTCAGGTCGATCCACTTCGGGACGCCGAACGAGTACGCCTTCGAGTACCTGATGTCGGGCGGGGAGAACTCGCTCCACGTGGTCATGGGGCTGAGCAAGCCCGACGCCCACGGCGAGCTGCACCTGCGGGCCAAGCCCTACCTCGGCAAGTTCTTCATGTCGGGCGCCGCCGCGGGGCGGGTGTTCGTGTTCGACCCGGAGGACCGGCTCGACCCGGCGCAGTACCACGGCAACGTCCTCGAGGAGATCACGGCGGAGGAGTGGCGCGACGAGCTGGCGCCGTTCGTCGCCGCCGAGGCGGCGAAGCGCGGCGCCCCCATCCGTGTCGAGGGCGACGACTTGGTCGTCCGCCTCGACGGCGCCTGGAAGCGCTGGCGCTACGACGAGTGCTTCATCGAGCTCGTGCCGCAGAAGGTCTCGCGCCGTCTCGCCAAGCGCGGCGTCGTGCCGCCGCAGCTCGCCCAGCTCGTGGAGGAGTGACCCATGGCCGTCGCCCGCAGGCCGCCTCGGTTCCGACGCCTCGCGGCGCCGCGAAGGGCGCGGCCCGCCGTGCTTCGAACGCGGGCCGCCGCATCCCGGATGCTGTCCGCCGCGTCTCGAATGCTGCTCTTCGTCGCGCTGGCGGCGCTCCTCGTCGCGGCGCTGGCGGCGGGGTGCGGGGGCGGCGGGGCGGGCGGTACGCCGGCTTCGCCGGCGTCGGGCCCGCCCATCGCCCCCGCACCCTCGCGCAGCGCCGGCGCCTCGCCGTCTTCGACCGCCGCCTCGGCCCCTTCAACGGCCGCCTCGGCGGGCGCCTCCACGCCGACCGTGTACCTCCTCGGCGGCTCGGGCGCCCGCGAGAGCATCGTCAGCAACGCCGACTGGAGCGCCGAGCTCAGCCGGCGCGCCGGCTTCGCCGTGCGCGCCGTCGACCTCGGCGCGACCAACCAGAGCTTCGTCGCCGACCGGCGCTACGTCTGCAACATGGACGACGGCCCCAAGGTGGTGGTCATCGGCGTCGGCTTCGGCCGTTTCACGTCTCCTCCGCCCACCAGCATCCGCTGCGACAAGAAGCTCAGCCCGTCCCTCCAGGAGGCCCTTGACGGCGAGCTCGAGATCGAGCACCGCTACAGCGAGGACCGGATCAAGTCCGTCGCCAAGAAGGAGCAGCTCCTGCAGATCTGGCTCGCCGAGCGCTACCCGCTCTTCCGCGCGAACTACGCCGCCAACCGCGACGAGCTCGAGAAGCTGCTGCAGGAGTGCCGCCGGCGCGGGTTCGCCGCCGCCCTCCTCGAGCTGCCCCTCGACCTCGAGGTCATCGGCGACCGGTTCGACACGCCGCGGGAACAGTACCAGAAGGACTGCCGCAAGCTCGCTGCCAGGTACCAGATCCCCTGGATCACGTTCGTCGACGAGCTTGCGCTGCCGGACACGTCGTTCTACGACCTCATGCACCTCGTGGAGCCCGGACGCGTACGCTGGCAGACGCGCCTGACTGAGGAAGTCGTGCCGCTCCTGAAGTCGCTCGCCGGCGCGGCTCGCGAGTAGGCGGGCGCGGGGCGTGGCGGCGCGAGGCGCCCGCCCCGCCCCGCGCCCGCCTACTCGCGAGCCGCGCGTCCCCGACCCTGCCTCGCCTCGCCGCTACCCGGGCGGCCTCAGTCGGCCGGCAACCTTGAGCCGTCCAAGGTGAGCAGCGGCCCGTAGAGGTCGACGCGGCGGTCGCGGAAGAGGGTCATCTCGCGGCGCCGGAACTCGCATTCATCGAGGTCGAACGTCGCCGTGACGATCGCCTCCTCGGCGCGCGGGGCGACGGCGACGAGCTCCCCG
>JAKPOQ010000136.1 GCA_029547745.1 Actinomycetes bacterium | reverse complement strand
CGAACATCGACTTCGTCATGTCGATGGCTCTGCCCGAGGACGTCCCCCGGGGCGAGGAGGACCTCGCCCAGTTCGGCGCCATGCTCGGCGCGACGACGAAGCCCATCATCATGTCGACGCCGCGCGAGGGCGAGCGCTTGCGCGAGATGTACGCGATGGCTGCCGCCGCCGGCGACCCGGGGAGCTTCGCCGTCCTCACCATGTCGTCGCCGCCGCTCAAGCACGACCGTGAGGCGATCGACAAGCTGCTCGTCTGCGCCGAGCTCGGCATCCCGCTCGTCCTGGCGCCGGCGGCGGCCTGCGGGACGACGGCGCCCGCGTCGGTGACGGCGGCCGTCGTCGTGTGCAACGCCGAGGTGCTCTCGGGGCTCGTCCTCCATCAACTGGTCCGCCCGGGCGCGCCGTTCGTGTATGGCGTGGGCGTCGGGGCGATGAACATGCAGACCGCGGTCGACGCCTACTGCGCGCCCGAGTCGTTCCTCGGCAACCAGGCGGCCAGCGACTTGGCGCGCTTCTACGACCTCCCCGTGTGGCACTACGCGGCGTGCTCGGACGCGAAGCTGGTCGACGGGCAACTGGCGGCCGAGTACGCCCTCTCGACCGTCCTCGGCGCCTTGGCGGGGGCGACGCTGCTGCACGACGTGGGCTACCTGGAGTCGGGGCTGCAGTCGAGCCTCGAGGGTATCGTCCTCGGCGATGAGCTCATCGGCTGGACGAGAGCCTTTCTGCGTGAGCTCGCGGTGGACGAGGAGGCGCTGGCTCTGGACGAGATCGAAGCCGTCGGCCCCGGCGGGGACCACCTGGCGCGGCCGTACACACGGACCCACTTCCGCAGCTTCTGGCGTCCCGGGGTGATCGACCAGTCGGTCTACGACCGCTGGCGAGCCGCGGGCGCGACGACGCTCGAAGAGCGCGTCCGCGCGCGGCTCGCCAGCCTGCGCGGCGCTTAGGCCGCCGCATCTCTCCTTAGCACGTCTGCGCCGCCTCTCGCGGCGCCATCAGCCCGCCTGCCACGCCGCCTCTCGCGGCGCCATCGTGATCGCCTCCTCCTCGCACCCGGTAGCGCACAGGCCGCAGCCGCGGCAGACGGTGGGGTCGACGGTGGGCGCGGGCGCCTTCTTGACGAGCGACAGGGCGCCGAACGGGCAGCGCCGGACGCAGCGCCGGCAGCGCGTGCACCGCTCTGCGTCGACCGCCGCCAGATGGCGGCGCACGGGCCAGAGCGCGGCGGCGTCCATGCGCTCGCCGGCGAGGATCGGGAAGCAGCAGTCGCTGCAGCAGTTGCAGATGCCGTGGTGGCCGTGCGTGCTCTCGAGGTACCCGGTGTGCATCAGACCCTCGGCGTCGGCCTGGTGGAGGATCTGGACGGCGCGTTCGGGGGTGATCTCCCAGCCGATGTCGCGGTCGTTCTCGAAGCGCAGGCAGACGGTCTGCGAATGGTCGCAGCGGCCCATCATCGCGCGGCAGTTGCAGGGCCAGAGGTAGATGGCCGGCCGCGAGAGGAGGAGCGCCTCCGCCTCCTCGAGCAACAGGTAGGTGTTGTCGCGCTGGTCGCTCTCGGCGGGGCGCCCGTCGCGGATCGCGGCGATGCCGGGGCCGACCTCGTCGAGGTAGTCGTCCATCTCCCACTCGTTGAGCTGGTCGCGCACGCTCTGGGGGATGTCGCGCCAGTGCTCGAAGAACGCCCACATCTCGTAGCGGGCGTGGAAGCTCGAGGGCGACCAGCGCTCACCGTTGCGGTCGAGGACGGCGCGGCGAACGGCTCGCTGCAGTTCGTCCGCCGCGCGCGCTCCGGGGAGGCGGCCTTCGGCCGCCCCGAGGACGAGGTCGACCTCGGCGGGCTCGTAGAAGCGGTCGAGCCAAGGGATCATGAAGTCGGGCGCGCCGACGGCGGCCGCCAGCGCGCGGAGGCGCGCGTCGGCCGCCGTCGGCGCGCCCTCCCCCTTCTTCTGCATCTCAGGCATCGGGCCGGAACTCCTCGACGATGCGGTCGACGCGCCGCCGCACATCGTCGTCCAGCGGCGGCGCCTCGTGCGTCGCGAGCAGGTCGAGGGCGCGCCGGCGGGCCGCTTCGCGGAGGTCCGGCGCGCCCTCCTCCACCCAGCGCTCATGGCCCTTGCGGTTGAGGATGCGCGGACGCCACTGTCCGCTCCGCAGGTGCTTTACCGTGTGCTTCTGCCCGAGGGCGTCGCCTCCGGGGCCCATGGCCGCGATCACGTCCAGCGCCAGGGTGTCGTCGCTGACCTCCACCCCGCCGAGCAGGCGGCGGTTCATGGCGATGAACTCGTCCGTGATGACGATCTGCTCGAGCGAGCCCGTCATGCCGAAGTCCATGTAACCGACATCGTGGTTGAGGTTCGACCCGAGCAGCATGCTGAGCAGCGTGAGCTCGGCGACCTCCATGCCCGCCTGGGCGTCGACGAGCTGGGCATCGGTGGTCCCCGCGTAGCCCCAGTTGGGCAGATCGAGCCACTTGGCCATCTCGACGAAGCAGGCGTAGCTCTGCAGGTACTCCGGGGCGTTGTAGGAGGACTGGGTCGTGGCCATGTCGAGGACGGCTGGCCCCATCCCGGTGATGAAGGGCGCCCCCGGCGTTCGAAGTTGGTGGAGGACCAGGCCGAGGAGCGACTCGGCCAGGCCCTGGGCGACGTGGCCGGCGACCGTGATCGGCGCCGTGCCCCCGGCCAGCGGGGCCGGCGAGTAGATGACCGGCAGGCCGGCGTCGGCGCAGAAGAGCAGCTTGTCGACGCTGTCGGCGGGGTGCTCAAGGGGGCTGCTCGGCTGGTCGTAGACGATGAAGTACGGCCGCGAGCGGAGTCCGTCGGGGTCGCCGCGAAGCTCGCCGGCGGCGGCCCACATGCACTCGAGGTCGGCGCGGCCCTCGGCGGTCATGACGAGCGGCTTCGTCGTCCCCGTCATCATCGCCCGGAACTCTTCCAGGTAGGCGCGGTGCGACTGGACCTCGTGCGGGTAGGCGCTCGACATGACGAAGTCGATGTCGTCGAGCGCGTCGCAGAGGCGGGCGCACGTCAGGACGTCGGCGAGCGTCGTCCGGCGCCGCTCACCGGTCTCGAGGTCGTAGAGGTGCATCAGGTCGGAGCCCGTCCCGAAGGTGGTCTCGTAGCCTTCGAGGGAGAACGCGGGCTCGCCGGCGCGGTCGAACACGGGGATCGCGGCCGGAGCGGTCTCACGGGCGCGAGCGACGGCCTCGCCGGGGACGTGCACGAGCCCGTCAGAGTCGAGCGTGCACCCGCCGGCGAGCAGGAGCTCGCGCCCCTCCTCATGCAGGACGCGCATGCCGATCGCGGCGAGTATGTGCAGCGCCGCCTCATAAATGCGCTTCTTGTCGTCGTCGGTGAGGAAGGCCAGGCGGCCTACCTGCGTGGTCTTCTCGGTGGTCATGTCGCCTCCGGGGGACGGGTGGTCGAGTGCCTAGTGTCGCGGCCGCCCTGCGGTGTGCCGGGCGCCTCGCCAGGGTCAGCCGTGAAAGAGCGGCTCGCTCGTCCAGCACAGACAACCGGGCCGCCAGCATGGCACGGAGCGGGACGCCGCACGCATCGCGGTTCCGGCCTTGAGGACGTGCATCTCAGGCTCCCTTTCGGGCCTACCGACAGTGGCTGCGATGATAGTCAGGCTGCCCCGGCGCGACAAGCACGCGCATTGCGCCGCTCGACAGGCGCGTGCGTCGCGGGGCCGGAGAGGTCGCTCGGCGGCGAGACCTTGCGGGGCCGGAGAAGCCACTCGGCGGCGACCGCTCAGCTCGTCTCGAGACTGCGCGCTACCGGGCGGCGACCGGCGGCGAGGACTACGGCGGCCGCCAGGGCGCAGGCCGCGCCGAAGGCGAAGGTCGCCCATGGTCCGGCCGCCGACCAGAGCACGCCGCCGAGCGAGCTGGCGACGAGGCTGGCGACGCCCGTGAGCGTGGCCTGCAGACCGATCGCCCCGCCACGCTCAGCGAGCGGCGTCGCCCGGCTGATGAGCGCCTTGCTCGTGCCCTCCGTGGCGGCGATGTAGACGCCGTAGGCGGCGAAGAGGGCCGCCACGGCCGGCCACGAGCCGGCGAACGCGAAGCCGACGTACACGAGGGCAAAGACGACGTAGCCGACCGTCACCATGGGCAGCTGACCGATGCGGTCGGAGAGGCCGCCGAGCGGCAAGGAGGCGGACGCATAAACGAGGTTGTAGAGGACGTAGACGAGGATGACGCCGCTCGTCCCCAGGCCGACGTCCTTGGCTTTGAGCAACAGGAACATGTCGCTCGAGTTGCCGGCGGCGAAGAGCAGCGAGCCGGCGAGCAGCCAACGGTACGCCGGCGCAGCCGGCAGGCGCAGGCGAAACGCGCCGGCGGACGGTTCCTGGCGGCGTTCGCGCACGAACAGCAGGATCACGACGACGCTGAGCAGACCCGGGATGACGGCCAGCCCGAGGACCCAGCGGAACGGGACGCCGGCCTGTAGACAGGCGAGGGCGACGAGCGGCCCTATGGCGGCGCCCATGGTGTCCATGGTCCGGTGCAGGCCGAAGGCCAGACCTTGCTGTCCGGACTTGGTGCTGGCTCCGATGAGGGCGTCGCGCGGCGCCGTGCGGATCCCCTTGCCCATCCGGTCGACGACCCGCCCGGCAAGGGCGACGCCCCAGACGCCGGCCACGGCGATGATGAGTTTGCCGAAGCCGCTGAGGCCATAACCCAGCAGGACGAAGGGGCGACGTCGCCCGAGGCGATCGGATAGTTGGCCGATGGGATAGCGCAGGATCGTCGCCGTCGCCTCGGCGACGCCCTCGATGAAGCCGAGGACGGCGACCGGCGCCCCGAGGATACCTGTGATGAACAGCGGGAACAGGGGATAGACGATCTCCGAGCTCAGGTCGGCGACGAAGCTGACCCAGCCGAGGTTGCGCACGTTCGGGTCGAGGGCGCGCAGGCGGCGGAAGGGGCCGCACGCTTGCGCCCGGTCGTCACTGGGAGAGGCGTCTTCGGGTGGCGCGGCGGGAGTCTCCGTCATCGTCCGGCGTCTTCGGGTGGCGCGGCGGGAGTCTCCGTCATCGTCCGGTTCAGAACTTGCCCGGGCCGATGTATGGATCGATGTCGGCCCCCGCCTCTTCGTAGATCGCCCACACCTTCTTGACCGGGCTGAGGTTCTTCCAGTAGCCCTTGCTCCCCTTGGGGGTGATGAGGATGTCGCCTGGTCCGGCGACGATGACCTCGCCGTCGTCGTCGGTCACCTCGACCTGGCCCTCGATGATATAGGCGATCTCATGGTAGCCACGCTCGAAGTGGCGCCGTTGCACGTCGCGTTGCCAGAGGCCGAAGCTGAACTTGTCGTCGACGGACCTGGCGGCGGTGAACTCCTGTCCGGCCGGATCGGTCTCCTCCGGATACCGCATCGCCTCTTCCCAGGTTATGTCCTCGGGCTTGATGACCTTGATCTTTCTGCTCGCACCCTCGCTCACGACGCCTCCTCGCCGGTCGTCCACCCGTCTTGATCCTGACGCGCGTCGCGTGGCGGGCGCCAGGGGCTACCGCCAAAGATAGCACGTGACTTCGCCGGGCACGGGTGGCCGTCCCGATAGAATGGTGTCGGACGGTCGTGCGCCGGCTGGTGCGCCGGCAAGGGAGGGAGAGCGAGATGGCCGAGGTCCGTTCGGGGCTGGAAGAGAAGGTCGTCGAGGCCGTCCGGGGGAACCGCGACGAGCTTCTGGGCGTGACGGCCGAGCTCGTCGCCTGCGACACCACGGCGCGCGGTGCGGGCGAGCCGGCGCGCGACGAGGAGAAGCTCCAGGGCATCCTCGCGCGCCGGCTCGCCGCGCTCGGCGCCGAGGTCGACCTCTGGGAGCCCGAGCCCACGGGCAAGGGAAACCGCCACGTGCCGGACGACCTCGACTTCCGGGGGCGCCCGCAGCTCGCCGCGCGTCTGCGCGGCGCGGGCGGCGGGCGCAGCCTCCTCCTCAACGGCCACATCGACGCGGTCGACGTCGAGCCGCGCGAGAGGTGGGCGAGCGACCCGTTCACGGTGGTGGAGCGCGACGGCCGCCTCTACGGCCGCGGGACGGGCGACATGAAGGGCGGCATCGCCGCCCTGGTGGTCGCCCTCGAGGCGCTCGCCCACACCGGCGTCCGTCTTGCCGGGGACGTCGTCTTCTGCACGGTGACGGACGAGGAATCGTCTGGCGCCGGCGGCTTCGCCGCCGTCGCCCACGGCGTCAGGGCCGACGCCGGCATCTGCGCCGAAGCGACCGGCTTCGACGCCTGGGTCGCTTGCCGGGGCACGTTGACGCCGTACGTGACGGTCACGGGCCGCGCCGGTCACGCCGAGGTGCGCCAGGCGCACTGGCGCGAGGGCGGGGCGGTGAACGCGATCGAGAAGGCGATCCCCATCGTGCAGGCGGCGCAGCGGCTGCGCGCCGAGTGGCGCGACCGTCCCGACCACCAGCACCCGTTGCTCTCGCCGGGCGACATCGTACCCACGATCGTCAAGGGGGGCACCTGGGAGGTCACGCATCCCGAGACCTGCACCGTCTGTTTCGACTGCATGTACCTGCCCGGCCACCTCGACGAGGAGGGTACCGGCAAGCGGGTAGAAGCCGAGATCGTCCGCGCGTTCGAGGCGGCGGCGGGCACCGACCCATGGTTCGACGAGCACCCGCTCGGCTACGAGTGGCGCTGTGACGTCGTGCCGGCCGAGATACCGGCCGACCACCCGCTGGTCACGGTGACGCTCGACGCGGGCGCTGGGCTGGGCCGCCCGGGCCGGGCGGCCGGTCTCGACTCGTGGCACGACGCGGCGACGTTCACGCGTCGTGGGGGGACGCCGACGTTCAGCTATGGCGGGGACGCCCTGGCCACAGCGCACACCATCGACGAGTGGATCGCCGTCGACGACCTCGTCGACGCGGCCGCCGTGTACGCGCTCGCGGCGATGCGCTGGTGCGGTGTGGCCTGAGGGACGCGGACGCGCCGCGGCCCGGGCGCGCCGCAAGATGCGGCGCGCCCGGGCCGCGGCGTAGACTCTGACATCGGGCAGGGGTGAACTGAGCGCGCTGCCGTCGCGCGGGGGCGCAGGGAACGTGGAGGTCGCCGTGAAGGGTCTCGCCGGCAAGGTCGCGCTGGTGACGGGAGGGTCGTCCGGGCTCGGCGAGGCGTCGGCGATGCGCCTCGCCGCGGAGCGCTGCGACGTGATGGTGGCGGGCCGCGACGAGGCGCGCTTGCGCGCCGTCGTCGCGGCCCTGCGCGGCGCGGCGGCCGCGGGAGCGCAGCAAAGTTCTGGCGCGGACGCGGCCAAGACGCCCGGGCGGTTCGACTGCGTGACCGGAGACGTGAGACGCGTCGCCGACTGCCGGCGCATCGTCGACGCGACCGTCGAGCGCTTCGGCCGTCTCGACGTGCTCGTCCACTGTGCGGGCGTCTGGGTCGAGAAACCGAGCCTCGAGACGACCGAGGCTGATTGGGACGTCGTGGTCGACACCTGCCTCAAGGGAGCGTTCTTCACCGACCAGGCGGCTCTGCGCCACATGGTGGCCCAGCACAGCGGGGTCATCGTGAACATCGCGAGCGACTCGGGCCATCACGGCGAGCCCGGCGCGGCTCCCTATGCCGCCGCCAAGGCCGGCGTCATCATGATGAGCCGCACGCTGGCTCGCGACCATGGCCCGGACAACGTGCGCGTCGTCTGCGTCTCGCCGGGCATCATCGACACGCCGATGCTCGCTCGAGCAATCGCTGAGTCCGACGACCCGGAGGCGTACGCCGCCGTGCAGGCCGAGGGCTACCCGCTCGGCCGTGTCGGCCGGCCGGAGGAGGTCGCGGCCGCGGTCGCCTTCCTCGCCTCGGACGAGGCCACCTTCATCGACGGCGTCTCGCTCCTCGTCGACGGCGGCTACTGTGCCTGAACGTGGCGTCGCGGAGGCGGGCGCCGGCGGAGGGGCGCCCGCCGCAGGCGGCGCACCCCAGACCCGGCGCCAGGTCCTCGTCGCCGACAGCGCCCTCTTCTCGGTCGCCGTCCTCTGGGGCTTCAACTTCGTCGTCATCAAAGACGTCATCGACCGCGTCGACCCCATGCTCTACGTCATGCTGCGCTACCTCGTGGCGACGGCGATCTTCGCCGCCCTCGTGCCGCGCAGCGTCACGCGGAGCACGAGGTCCCACTGGGTGATGGGCTCCATCCTCGGCGTCTTCTACCTCACGGCCCTGATCGTCCAGACCATCGGCCTGCAGTACACGACGCCGGGCAAGTCCGGCTTCATCACCGGCTTGAACGTCGCCATGGTGCCCTTCCTCTACTGGATCGTCGCGCGGCGTTCCCCGGGGTGGACGCAGATCCTCGGGGCGGTGATCGCCACGGTCGGCCTCGGCGTCCTCTCGCTGCGCGGCGACCTGACCCTCGCCTGGGGCGACGCCCTCACGCTGTTGGGGGCGCTCTTCTACGCCCTGCACATCATGACGACGGGCTTCTTCGCCCCCAAGGTCCCGCCCGCGACCCTGGCCGTGACACAGATGGCGGCGAGCGCCGTCATCGCCACGGTCGTGGCCCTGATCGCGACGGACGTCACCTTCGCCGTCTCGTGGCAGGTCTGGGCCGCGGTCGTGTGGACCGCGGTCAGCGGCACGATCTACGCCTTCTTCATCCAGTCCTGGGCGCAGCGCCGGACGACCTCGACGCACGCGGCCGTCCTGCTCTGCCTGGAGAGCGTGTTCAGCGCCCTGTTCGGCATCATCTTCGGCATGGACACGATCACGTGGCGCCTGGTGACGGGCGCCGCCCTCATCTTCAGCGGCATCCTGATCATCGAGGCGTTGCCGGCGCGGCGTGACGCGCCCCACGAGTCGGCCCTGGAATCGAAGTAGACTACGGCGATCCGACTCGGGCGGCCGCGGGAGGCGCCATGACGAACAAGCCCTACGAAGACGTCGAGATCGAGGGTCACCTCATCGACTCGCTGGTGATGCCCCAGATCATGGACAGCATCATGGACCTCGAGGGCGAGTTCGAGGTGCTGTCCTTCGACGTGGGACGCTCCAAGACCGACCCGTCGCGCGCCGTGATGCGCATCTTCGGCCGTGATGCGGCGCACCTCGACGAGCTGCTGACGGCGGTGACCGAACACGGCGTCGTCGCTGTGCAACCGCAGGATGCCGCCCTTGAGGTGGCCGAGATGGACGGTGTCTTCCCCGCCGACTTCTACTCGACCACCAACCTCGAGACCTTCGTCCGCCTGAAGGGCGAGTGGGTACCGGTGCTCCATCCCGAGATGGACTGCGGCATCCGCGTCGACGTTGCGGCGCGGACGGCCGAGACCGTCGCCATGGGCGACGTGAAGGCCGGCGAACTCTACGTCACCGGCCACAAGGGCATCCGCGTCTTGCCCCTCGAGCGGCCGCGCGAGAGTCAGCCCTTCGAGTTCATGGCGTCCACCGTGAGCAGCGAGAAGCCCAAGGGGCAGATTGTGCGCGAGGTGGCCAAGCTGCTACGGCACGTGAAGGAGGAGGGCAAGCTCACGATCGCCGTGGTCGGTCCGGCCGTGGTGCACACGGGGGCGGCGCCGAGCCTTGCCCGCCTCGTCGAGGCGGGCT
Organism: Actinomycetes bacterium; assembly: GCA_029547745.1. GTDB lineage: Bacteria > Actinomycetota > Thermoleophilia > UBA2241 > UBA2241 > UBA2241. Next base: position 1,344 of record JAKPOQ010000136.1, on the reverse strand, counting down.
ACGTCGGCGCCGTCTTTGGCGGCAACGCCGTGGCGACCCACGACATCGAGGCGGCCCTCTTCGGTACGTCGTTGGGCATCGACCTCAAGGCGGGCACGCCCGTGGCCGGCGGTCACGAGCACCACCTGCGCGCCATCAACACCATCCGGCGCTGCGGCGGCATCGCGGCCGCCGTCGATCAGGGCGTGCTCACCGGCGGCCTGATGTACACGCTGATCAAGACCGGGACGCCGTTCGTGCTCGCCGGCAGCATCCGTGACGACGGCCCGCTGCCTGAGGTGATCACCGACGTCATCGCGGCGCAGAAGGCGATGCGGGTCTACGCCCAGCGGGCTGGCGCCTGCCTCATGCTCAGCACCATGCTGCACAGCATCGCCGTCGGCAACATGCTGCCGGCGACGGTGCGCACCGTCTGCGCCGACATCAATCCGGCGGTCGTGACGAAGCTGGCGGACCGCGGAAGCTTCCAGGCGATCGGCATCGTGACCGACGTCGGCCTGTTCCTGGAGCAGCTCGCCGACGAGCTGGACGGCGGCGGACGCTGACGCCCGCCGCCGTCCGCCGACGCCCCGCGACGGGCTGAGGCCGGGCGCCCTGCGTATAGGCCTGAGGATCGGCGCGCGGGCGACGCAAAAGGAGCCTGAGTGAAGGCGGAGACCATCGACGAGGCGACTCGCCGGCGGAAGTGGCCGTGGGTCACCGTCGCCCTCGCCGCCGTGGCAGCGACGGCGAAATGCAGGTGAGATTGCGACATAGTCGCACCATATGCAATCACGGCGCCGGCACGGACGTGAGGGGCGGTCCGGTGTCGTGCTGACCGCCGCCGTCTCGCTGTCGGCAGCGTTCGCCTACACCCTGCACGACTACCTCATGGTGCGGGTCGTGCGCGGCGTGGCCGTGCTGAGCGCGCTCTTTCGTGTGCAGGTCGTGGGGCTTGTCGTCCTGGGGCCGCTCTGGTTGCTGATCGGGGAGTCGCCGTCGGGCGGGGACGAGTGGCGTGCAGCCCTGCTGGCGGCCTCGACCGGGCCAATCGAGATCGTCGCCCTCGCCTGCCTGCTGAAGGGTCTCTCGGTCGGCAAGCTCTCGGTCGTCGGTCCTCTGGCGGCGCTAGGGGGTGGCTTCGGGGCGGCGTTCGCGGTCGCGCTCGGCGAACCGGTCGAGGGGCTGGCTGCGATCGGCTTGCCCCTCGCCGTGGCCGGCGCCGTCTTGGCCTCGATCGAGCGTTCGCCGGACGGCGAACGCCGGGTGAAGGCCACGGCCGGCGCCGGCTGGGGTCTTCTCTGTGCTCTCATCTGGGGCGTCGAGCCGATCGTCATCGCCGAGGCGACGCTGCTGCCGTCGCTC
>JAKPOQ010000091.1 GCA_029547745.1 Actinomycetes bacterium | reverse complement strand
GTGCTCGGCGTGGCGCCCGTCGTCTCGAGGTCGACGACCGTGAAGGCGACGTCCGCGAGGTCGCGCCGCTGGTCCCTCCAGGCGGCGAGACCGACGTGGACGTCGCTCTCCCACGTGAAACGCTCGTCGCTGCGCACGATGTCGTCGACCATCGCGCGCGCGAGCTCCGGCGGACAGTTGGCGACGGGGAAGAGGCGGGGCCATGCCTCGCGGTAATCGAGAGCTTCGCCGGCCTGCTCGAGAAGAGCGAAGAGCTCGTCGACGGTCGTGAACGCGAGTTGCACGAGATGATGGTACCGGAGCCGAGGGACGGATGCACGGCCCCTACAGCAGTCCGCTGTCATGTGAGCCGTGCCGCCGACGGGCGGTCCGTCATCTCAGTGCCGGCGGCGTGGAACGTCGACCGCGCTGGAGTTGCAACGTCATCTGGGCGCCGTGATCGTCACTCTGGCGGACGGTCCCGCTCGCCCGCATCATGACATCGACGCGGGGGCGCCGGTGACGGCGGGGACGTCACCGGCGCCCCCGGCAGTGGGTGGGTGGAGGGGCCGCGGGGCACGTTCTCGTCCGTGCGCGTACGCAGCCGCCTCCCAGTCTGCCCGCATCGGCTCCATCGACGAAGGGCGTCCATGCGCGCGTACGCAGCCGCCCCAAGCCGTTACGGTACGCAGCCGCCCCAAGCCGTTACGCTTGCCCCCGAGCGGGGTATGAGCTTCCATCAGAGCCCGACAGACGTGGCTTGGGCGCGGTCGCACGCCGCGCAAGGCCCGTCATACAGTGCAGGGGCGGTTCGCAAGGAGTCATCCGTGGACTTTGACGACATGCACGACGAGGTGCTGCGCGCCTTCAACGATGTCTGTCTCAGCGGCAGACGACATCAGTACCGCGGTCGCGGCTTCAGGCCGGCGGCCGACGCGTTCTACGAGGAGCGGACCCGCGAGATCGTCGTGCGCTTCGAGCTCCCTGGCATGGAACGCGACGACATCGAGCTCTTCGTGGAGCGGCGCGAGATCGTCGTCCGCGGCGAGCGGCGTTTTCCCGGCGGCGAGGGCCGCATCTACCAGCAGGTCGAGATGGACTACGGGCCGTTCGAGCGCCGCGTCCGCCTGATGGTCGATGTCGATCCCGAGAGCACGTCGGCGACCTACGAGAGCGGCATCCTCGAGGTGCGGCTCGTCATCGCGGAACGCGACACGTCGCTGCGCAAGATCCCGATAGCGACGGCCGAGGAAGAGTCATGAGCACAGCCCAAGAGACCCAGGTCACGGCCCCCCAGGTCACGGACCCCCAGCAGGAGATCCCGAACACCCTCCCGGTGTTGCCGTTGCGCGACGCCGTCGTCTTCCCTGACACCATGATCCCATTGACGATCGGACAGGAGCGCTCGATCCGCCTGATCGACGACGTCCTCGCCGGCGACCGGCTGCTCGCGCTCGTGACGTCGAAGGACGCCGAGGTCGAGGCGCCCGGGCCCGACCTCCTGTACGAGATCGGCACCGTGGGCGTCGCCCACAAGATGATCAAGCTTCCCGACGGCACGATGCGCATCCTCGTCCAGGGGCTGCAGCGCGTGCACATCGACAAGTACGTGCAAGAAGAGCCCTACCTCGTGGCCGAGATCAGCAAGGTCGAAGACGTCACCACGGCGGGCAAAGAGATCGACGCTCTGCGCGCCTCTCTGCTGAGCACGTTCTCGAAGATCGTCGCCCTGGTGCCGTACCTCCCCGAGGAACTCGAGACGGCGGCCGCGAACGTCGAAGAGCCGGGCTCGCTCGCCTTCCTCATCGCCTCGACGATGCGCATCAAGACCGAGGACAAGCAGGCGCTGCTCGAAGAGTCTGACGTCGAGCAGCGCCTGCGCAAGCTCATCGCCATCCTCACCCAGGAGCTCGAGGTCCTCGAACTGGGCTCGAAGATCCAAAGCGATGTGCGCAGCGAGATCGACAAGTCGCAGCGCGAGTACTTCCTGCGCCAGCAGATGAAGGCCATCCAGCAGGAGTTGGGCGAGACCGACGAGACCGAGGCCGAGATCAACGAGCTGCGTGAGCGACTGGACAAGCTCGGCCTGCCAGAAGAGATCGACAAGGCGGCGCGGCGCGAGCTCGACAGGTTGACCAAGATCTCGCCGCAGAGTGCTGAGTACCCCGTCATCCGGACATATCTCGACTGGATCCTCTCTCTGCCGTGGACGGTGTCGAGCGAGGACAACCTCGACATCGCCCACGCGCGCGAGATCCTCGACCGCGACCATTACGACCTCGAGAAGGTCAAAGACCGCATCCTCGAGTACCTCGCCGTGCGCAAGCTCAAGCACGATCTGCACGGGCCGATCCTCTGCTTCGTCGGCCCGCCCGGCGTCGGCAAGACCAGCCTGGGGCGCTCGATCGCCGAGGCCATGGGCCGCAAGTTCGAGCGCATCAGCGTGGGCGGCGTGCGCGACGAGGCCGAGATCCGCGGGCATCGCCGCACGTACGTGGGGGCGATGCCCGGCATCATCATCCGCGCGATCCGCGACGCCGGCACAAACAACCCGCTGTTCATGATCGACGAGATCGACAAGACCGGCGCTGACTGGCGCGGCGACCCGGCGAGCGCTCTGCTCGAGGTCCTCGATCCCGAGCAGAACTCCAGCTTCCGCGACCACTACCTCGACCTGCCCTTCGACCTGTCGAAGGTCATGTTCATCACGACGGCGAACCAGCTCGACCCCATCCCGCCGCCGCTGCGCGACCGCATGGAGATCATCGAGCTCGCCGGCTACACGGTCGAAGAGAAGCTCCACATCGCGCGCAAGTACCTGGTGCCGCGGCAGATCGAGGCCAACGGCCTCAAACCTGGCCAGGTCACGTTCAGGGACGAGGCCCTCAACGAGATCATCACTTCGTATACACGCGAGGCGGGCGTGCGTAACCTCGAGCGCGAGATCGGCGCCATCTGCCGTAAGCTGGCCCGCGAGATCGCCGAGGCCGGCGACGCGGGGATGCGCAAACGGTTCACGGTCAATGTCAAGCGTGTGCACGAGCTGCTCGGCCGGCCGCGCGTCTTCGCCGAGGTCAAGCGGCGGACGTCCGTCCCGGGCGTCGCGACCGGACTCGCCTGGACGCCGGTCGGCGGCGACATCCTGTTCGTCGAAGCGACCGCGATGCCGGGCACGGGACACGTGACCGTGACCGGCCAGCTCGGGGACGTGATGAAAGAGTCGGCGCAGGCTGCGCTCAGCTACGTGCGCGCCCACGCCCGGCAGCTCGGCGTCGACGACGAGTACTTCCAGAAGAACGACATCCACATCCACGTCCCCGCGGGCGCGATTCCCAAGGACGGCCCGTCGGCCGGCGTCACCATGGCGACGGCGATCTGCTCGCTCGTCACCGGAACGCCGGTCTCGAGCGACGTGGCCATGACCGGCGAGGTGACGCTCACCGGCCAGGTGCTGCCTATCGGCGGTCTCAAAGAGAAGGCGCTCGCGGCGCAGCGCGCCGGGATCCACACGGTGATCATCCCGGCGCGCAACGTGGCCGACCTCGAGGACATCCCCGAGACCCTGCGCGCCGAGATGACGTTCGTGCCGGTCGAACGGGTCGAGCAGGTCTGGGAGGCGGCGATGGGGCTCACCCTTGACGGCCGCCGGACGGGGCGCGAGATCGCCGTCGCGCACGAGCTCCTCGAAGAGGCGCAGGCGCTCCTCGGCAGGGCGCGCAAGCGGGCGCCCAGGGACGGCCGGGCGAGCGGCGCGAAGAAGGCTGCGAACAAGGGCAAGAAGGTCGCGGTCGGCGACGGTGCGCGGTCCGGCGCGGGATCGGCCCCCATCAAGGGTGACGGAGGGGCCGGGCGGGGCGGACAGGCGTCGCGGGCGAAGACGACCTCGAAGAAGCGGCCGGCCAGTCCGGTCCGTCCGACCGACCAGGCGAAAAAGACGACCGCGGCCCGGGGCAGGAGCGGCCGCAAGAGGTAGAGGCGACGGAGGCCGCGCCCGCACGAGGCGGGCGCGGCCCCCGTCGCCTTTCGCGTATCCCCCTCACCCTCGGCGGGCCCCGTCGTCTTGGGCCGGCCTCGCGCAAGTCGCTCAGTAGCCTTCGAGGAGTTCCCGTTTGGCTTCAATGACGCGCACGAGGAACTCGTCGCGCAGGGCTTCCCAGTCCTCGAGGCTGCGCCCGGCGGCCTGCTCCCCGGTCTGCGCCTCCAGCTTCTCCTTCAGGTCCGCCGTCAGCGGGGGGTAGACATTGTGCGACCAGTCGGCGATGCGCGCGGGGTCGAACTGCTCGAGCGCCCACCTTACGCCGCCCGGCCCGCCCTGCATGAGGTAGACGAAGGCGGGCCCGAAGAGCGCCCAGCGCATGCCGCAACCGTCGCTGACGGCGGCGTCGAGTTCGGCGCAGGTGGCGATGTCGTCGTTGACGAGGTGGAACATCTCCCGCCAGACCGCCTCTTGCAGGCGGTTCATGACGAAGCCCGGCGCGGTCGCGCGAACGCGTAGCGGCCGTTTCCCGAGATGGCGATAGAAGGCCACGGCCCAGTCGACGGCGGCCGGGGCCGTGTGTTCGCCGGCGACGACCTCGACCAGGGGCAGAAGGTGCGCCGGGTTCGAGGGATGACCGGCCACGACCCGTTCTGGGTGTCGACAGCGCGCCTGGAAGACGGAGGGCGAGATGCCGGAGGTGCTCGAGGCGATGACGACCTCGGGCGGACACTGGGCGTCGATGTCGGCGATCAGGCGGGCCTTGAGCCCCTCGTCGTCGGGGACGCTCTCCTGGACGAAGGCGGCGCCGGCGAGCGCTTGCGCGAGGCCGGCGCCGAAGGTCAGCCGGTCCTGCGAGGCGCCTGCTGCGGCGCCGAGGCGCTCGAGCGCCGGCCAGCACCGGGTCACGTCGGCGCGCAGGCGCTCCTCGGCGCCGGACGCCGGATCGTACGCGGCGACGTCGAGACCCTGGGAGAGGAAGAAGGCCGTCCACCGGCTGCCGATGAGGCCCGTGCCGACGACGGCGACGCGTGTGACCTGGGCTGGTTCAGGGTACGCCATGCCGCCTCGCTCGGGAGGGTCGCCGCAGCGACCGGGTCAGTCTGATGGTACGGCGGCCGGCGGCTCGGCGGGAGCCGGCGGCTCGGCGGGAGCGGGCGGCTCGGCGGGAGCGGGCGGCCCGGCGGCCGCCGCATCTGCGGACTGCGCGGCGGCCGCTCCGGGGGTGGCGGACGCCTCGCGCGTGAGGTTGTCGGCCGCCGCTTCCTCGGCCATCTCGCCCGCAGGCTCCTGGGCCGCCGCTTCCGCGCTCGCCATGTCGCGTGTGGCCTTTCCGTCGGCCCTTCCGTCGCCGGCCACTCTCTCGTTGCCGCCGGCCTTCGCCCGCCTGCGCGCCGCTTTCGCCGTCTTCGCCTGCGCCTGCTTACGGCGCTTGGCGATGAAGTCGTCGATGTTGCCCGAGCGTGACGAGACGATCGTCAGCGCTGTCTTCGCCTTGCGCGCGACCATCGGGTTGCGATCCTCCGTGAGCGCGCGAAGCAGCTTGATGGTCCGCATGTCCATCGTGCGCTTGAGGACGTCGATGAGGCCGAGCTTGTGGTCGACGTCCCAGTAACGCACCTTGCGGAAGAGCTCCTCGTTCGACTTCGCGTCGTCGACCATCGCCAGCGCGCGCGCCGACTGGTACTTGACTGCCGGGACGGCGTCGTCGAGCAGCTTGATGAGGCGGCGAACGGCGTTCTGGTCGCCGCGCAGCGCCGCCGTGGCGAGACGGCCGACGCCGCGCGCCGCCAGGACGGCTTGGTCCTGCTGCGCGGAGTACGCGTCCATCCGCTTGCCGGTGAACCACAGGGCGGGGAGGCCGATGACGACGACCTCGGCGAGCCAGATACCGTAGAACAGCTTGGCGTGATCGGTGCGCCAGGCGACGAACTCCTCGTGGTCTCCGATGATGCTGGCCGCCGTCGCGGTCGTGATCGACCAGGTGAGAAGCGTGACGGCAAGCAGGACGATGATGACGGCGGCCGGCCTTGACTTCATGGGCGGTCCTTCACGAGAACGGGGCGCAGAGCCACACTACACGACCGGGAAGCCGGTGGGGCGTACGGCTGCGCCGCGACGAGGACGGGGACGGAGGCCGGCCCCGCCTTCGGTGGCCGGCCTCCGTCCGCGCGTGATCAACCCTGGATCTTCCAGTACTTCTCGACCTTCTCGGGGCTGAGCTCGACGATGAACCCGCGCAGGAGGCCCTCGCCGTACTCCGAACCCGGATTGATGCAAAGCGTGTCGCCGATGAAGCTGAAGCCGCTCGACTCGTGGATATGGCCGTGCAGGCCCAGCATCGGCTGATGTTTCTCGATCGCGTCACGCACCGCCTGCGAACCGACATGGACCATCTCGACGCCGCCGGCGCCGGACGCCACCTTGAGGTCCTTGTCGAGTTGCGGGGCAAGGTCGATGTCGGTGTCCTTCGGCGGGCAGTGGATGTTCCAAATCGAGTTGTGGACGTCCTCCTTGAGCCATGATGCCTTCTCTTCAAGCATCCTGGCCATGCCCTCTTCGTCGGTCTCGCGCGGTGTGTCCCAGGGCGTCGGCGTCACGTACTCGTGGCTCAGCAGCTCATGACCCTCGAGCTTGAGGATCTTGTCGGTCGGGTAGTGGATGCCGCGGTCGGCGTACTCCTTTATCGCTTCGTCCAGCTCGAGCGGATCGTCGTTGCCGGGCATGACGATCGACATGATCTTCGATGTGTCGATCTTCTCGCAGAGCAACTCGAGCCAGTGACGCATGCGGGCGACGACCTGTTCTTTCATGATGGCGTCGACCTTCTCGGGGTGCTTCTTGAGGTCCTCGAGCTCCTTCTTGTCGATGCGGCAGGAGTACACGCCGCCGTTCGCCAGTTTGGTCTCCCAGTCGACCATCTCTTCTTCGGTCTTGAGCTTGACCTCGCGACCGAAGTAGCCCGACTTCGAGTAGCCCTTGCCGTAGTCGATGATCGGCACGAGCGCCTTGCCGGCCAAGTCGCCGCACAGCATCAGGCAGTCACAGTCGTAGATGCCGATGGCGCTGATCCACTTGCGCCACACGGTCTCCGCGCCGTGGACGTCGACGGAGTAGAAGATCCTCATGCGTACAACTCCCTTCGTGAGAAACCAAGGGCCCCCTCCCGCAAGAGTGAGGGAGGGGGCCCTTGCGCCGCCTACCTTACGCCGGCGGGATCTCCGTGAAGATCCTGTTCGGGTCGATCCCTTCCTTGCGGTTGCGATTGTACATGAACGCCACCAGGATGAAGCCCAGGGCCAACATGATGGCAATCGCCATGTAGCTCCAGAACACCATGTACTGGCCGATGACGCCGATCATCCACCAGCCGACGAGGAAGCAGGCCACGCCGATGATGGTGATGAGCGGCACGCCGCCAATCGTGTACTGGAAGGTCGACTTCTCGTACAGGTCGGGGCGCAGGTAAGGCAGGAAGATCGCCGCCAGGCCCATCGGCCAGATGAAGAACAGGGTGCTGTAGTCCATCATGGCGAGCGTCTCGATCGCCCAGTTGGCGCCCACGGAATCGCCGTAAGCCATCACGACGCCGAGGAAGCTGAAGATCGCGAGGAAGTGGTTCGCCCACGTCGGGTTGCCCGAGCTGCTGACCGAGGCGAGCTTGAGCGGCAGTTGGCGGTCGAACGCCATCGAGAAGATGCCGCGCACGCCGGCCATCCAGATGAGCAGGCTGGTGTTGGCGAGCCAGCAGAAGTAGCAGATCCCGAGGATGACGGTGAGGGTCGCCGACCCGCTGTTGATGCCGGCGTAGAACGGCATCGTCGGCTGCGGCGGCGTCTGCCCCATCGCCTGTTCGAGGGCGGCGTAGGTCGTCTCGTCCGTGTAGAACAGCCAGGCGTAGTCACGGATGAACTCGCTGCCGAACGAGAAGCCCGACGACCACGCGTTGAGCGTGTACAGGACGCCTACCGCGACGGCGCCGCCGAAGAGGCCGCGGATGAAGCTCGTGCGGGGGGTCTTGACCTCCGAACCGACGAACGAGGTGACCTCGAGGGCGCTGTACGCCCAGAGGACGGCCAGGAGGACGCCGCTCATCGCGTCCCAGGCGCTCATCACGGCGTCCTCGACGCCGGCCGCGTCGGCGGCCTGGATCACGGCCATCGCTTTGCCTGCGCCGTAGATCTCGTCGAACGCGGTCTGGCCGTCGACGGCGAAGAGGAAGATGAAGGCCACGATGGTGCCGACCAGCGGCGTGTAGATGATCGCCCTCATGACCCACTTCAGCTTGTCGAGACCCAGCAACTCGAGGCCCCAGACGACGAACATGAACGCGAACACGACCCAGAACTTGTTCCCGGCGTCGGCGAGCCAGTCCGCGGCGTCGGTCATGCCCTGACTGCCCGACATCTCACCGCCGAGCTGCAGTGTGCCGGCGATCGGGATGAAGGCCTGGTAGAAGATGAAGCCGGCGGCCATGCCGCAGCCGCCGCAGATGACGTAGATCCAGTTCGGGATGAAGCCGAACATCGGATGCAGGACACGGCTCGTCACCACGTACAGCGCCCCGGAGCGTGGGAACGAGCTCGCGAAGGCGGCGATGACGAGGACCACCGGGACCCACACGATGAAGCCGATGATGAACGCCCACACCATGTTGGCGCCCGGGTAGAGGCCCGGCATCTTCACGGCGTAGTACGTCATGCCGCCTCCGGCCGGGCCGGCGAGCGTGAAGAGGAGCACGTCGAACCAGCTCATCTCACGCACGAGGCCCGACGCTTTGCGGGCGAAGACTACCGTTTCTTCAGCCATTCATGTCCCCCCTTGGACTGCATGATCCGCGGGCGCTCGCTGACACACGAAGACTCGAGCGCCGCGCACATTGAGTGGCAGCCTGAATACGAAATGGCCTGGGCGCCTCCTTGGGGTCGTGGACGGGACGACTCCGTGTGTATGGTTAACTTACGTCAGTAGGTGCTCATGCGTCTACGGCTCCGTCAAGAACATCTCTCGCGTCGGCGGACAAGGGGGACGTGTCGTGCTTGGTGACGATCTCAGCCCGTGGCTCGTTGGCCCGTTCGTCGGGCTGCTGCTCTGCATCGCCATCCTTCCGCTTGCCGCCGAGGAATGGTTCGCCAAGAACCGCAACAGGGCGCTGGTGGCGGCGTTGTTCGGCGTGCCGGTCGTCGTGTACCTGGCGGTCGCCTTTGGCGCCGAGGGACGACAGAGCATCGGCGCGACCCTGCACGAGTACATCTCGTTCATCCTCCTGCTGACCGCCCTGTTCACAATCTCGGGTGGCGTGTACGTGACCGGCGACCCGCTGGCGACGCCGCGCAACAACATCCTCTTCCTCGCCGTCGGGGCCGTGCTCGCCAACTTCATCGGGACCACGGGGGCGGCGATGCTCCTCATCCGCCCTGTGCTGCGCGCCAACGCCGAGCGGACGCACATGAGGCACACGGTCATCTTCCTCATCTTCATCGTCTGCAACATGGGCGGACTTCTGACCCCGATCGGCGACCCGCCGCTCTTTCTCGGCTTTCTGCGCGGCATCGACTTCTTCTGGACGCTCCGTCTGGTCCTGCACTGGGCAGTGGCGGTGGGCCTCACGCTCGCCGTCTACGCCGTGCTCGAGGTCCGGGCCTATCGCCGCGAGCCGGCGCGCGTGGCGGCCGCCGACCGCGCCGAGTACGTGCCCATCCGCCTGATGGGGATGCTGAACGTCGTCTTCCTCGGCGGCGTCGTGATGACCACCATCCTCTCCGGGCCGCTCACCGACGCCGGCGAGGCGATCGGCTTCCCCTACCTGCGTGAGCTTCTGTACGTGGCCATGATCGCCCTTTCGCTCACCTTCGGGCCCAAGCGTCCGCGCGAGCTGAACGAGTTCTCCTGGGCGCCGATCCAGGAGGTGGCGATCATCTTCGCCGGGATCTTCGCCACGATGATCCCGGCCCTCGCCATCCTGGAGGCGCGCGGCGACGAGCTCGGGTTGACGCAGCCGTGGCAGTTCTTCTGGGCGACGGGCGCGTTGTCGAGCTTCCTCGACAACGCGCCGACATACCTCACGTTCACCTCGACCGCTCAGGGCCTGCTGGACGTGCACCATACCGCCGGCCTGATGAGCACCACCGTGGTGCCGGCGGTCGGGCACCCCCCCTCGGCCTTTCTCGCCGCCGTCTCTTGCGGCGCCGTCTTCATGGGCGCGAACTCGTACATCGGCAACGCGCCCAACTTCATGGTCAAGTCCATCGCCGAAGAGAGCGGCGTCGCGATGCCGCACTTCTTCGGCTACATGGGCTACGCGGCCGTGATACTGCTGCCGATCTTCGCCCTCGTGACCGTGCTCTTCTTCCTGTGACGGGCGCGTGAGTCTCGGGAATGACGGGTGCGACCGCCGCGCCGTCGGCGCGTGCGTCAGGCGCGGGACTGACCTGTGCGCATTGTCCACGGGGGAGTGTGAACCGGGCCACCGTGGCCTCTTGCCGTGGCCCGGGTGCGGCAAGTAGGCTCTTGCGAGATCGATCGAGCTTCGGCTTCTGCGTCCGCTCGCACGGAGGCCGGACTTCACGTCACGCTGCGAAGGGGGTGGCACGGTGAGCGAGGTGAGCGCCAAAGAGCGCGAGACGGCCAACGTCGGCGCCGGTCTGTGGAAGGGGTTGGGCATGTGGGCCTGGCTGCTCTTCCGCATCAGCGGCCTCGTCCTGGTCGGCTACCTGTTCGTCCATATCGGGGTGATCTCTCTGGGGCGCGCAGGGGCCGACAAGCTGGACCAGATGCTGGACCTGTTCCATAACCCGGTCATGGTCTTCCTCGAGCTGATGCTCGTCGGCGCGGTGCTGTACCACGCGCTCAACGGGGTGCGGATCGTCCTCATGGACCTGGGCATCGGCATCCGCGCGCACAAGACGGTCTTCTGGGCGTGCATGGCGGTCGCTGCGGCGACTCTCGTCGTGTTCGTGTGGCGGGCTTGGCCCTCGATCTTCTAGCGGGAGGTGGACGTGATGAAGGATGAAGTCCTCGCCCGGAACGAAGGTGGCATGTGGCCTTGGCTCACGCAACGCGTCACCGCCGTCCTCGTCATTGTGACGATCATGATCCACCTGGTGCTGACGCACCTGTTCGGGAGCGCCCCGCTGACGTTCGCCGACATCAGCGACCGGCTCGCTTCCGGCGCCGTCCTCGTCAACGACGTCGTCCTGCTGCTCGCGGTGCTCTACCACGGGCTGAACGGCCTGCGCATGGTCGTGCTCGACTGGGGGCTCAGCGGCGCCGGTCGACGCGTCTTCGACGCCGTACTCTGGATCGTCGGCATCGTCGCCGCGACCTACGGTCTCTGGGCCCTCTGGGTCTGGGCTAGCTGAGGGGGTGACGACGTGATCCACCATCAGCTCATCGTGGTCGGCGGCGGGCTCGCCGGCCTGCGCGCCGCGATCGAAGCGAAGGACGCCGGGGTGGACGTGGCGATCCTGAGCCAGGTCCACCCCGGCCGCAGCCATTCCGGCGCGGCGCAGGGCGGCGTCAACGCCGCCCTCGCCAACCACCCCGAGGGCCACGACGACAACCCCGAGAAGCACGCCTTCGACACCGTGAAGGGCTCGGACTACCTGGCCGACCAGCACGCTGCCCTGCAGATGACGACCGACGCCGTGCCGGCCATCTACGAGCTCGAGCACATGGGCTGTCCGTTCAGTCGCTTCGACGACGGACGTATCGCCCAGCGTCCGTTCGGCGGCGCCGGGTATCCGCGTACGTGCTACGGCGCCGACAAGACCGGGCAGTACATGCTGCACACCCTCGTCGAGCAGGCCTACAAGCGCCACATCACGATGTACATCGAGTGGTTCGTCTGCCGGCTCATCGTCGAGGACGGCGTCTGCAGGGGCGTCGTCGCCTACAGCATGACGAAGGGCGGGTTCGAGGAGTTCCGCGGCGAGGCCGTGATCATCGCCACCGGTGGCGCCGGGCGCACCTACTCGACCACGACCAACGCGATCATCAGCACCGGCGGCGGCGCGGCGATGGCCTACCACGCCGGTGTCCCGCTCAAGGACATGGAGTTCGTCCAGTTCCACCCCACGACCCTCTACACGACGCACATCCTCATGACCGAGGGCTGCCGCGGCGAGGGGGGCTACCTGCTCAACAGGGACGGCGAGCGCTTCATGGCCAAGTACGCCCCCAAGGCCATGGAGCTCGCCCCTCGCGACATCACCGCGCGCGCCATCCAGACCGAGATCGACGAAGGACGCGGCATCGACGGCAAGGCCTACGTCTACCTCGACTTGCGCCACCTCGGGGCCGAGAAGCTGGCCGAGCGGCTGCCGGGGACGCGCGACCTCGCGATCCACTTCGAGGGCGTCGACCCTGTGTACGAACCCATCCCGATCGTGCCCGGCCAACACTACACGATGGGCGGCATCGATACCGACGTCGACGGCCGCACGTCCATGCCTGGTCTGCTCGCCGCCGGCGAGTGCGCCTGCGTGAGCGTGCACGGCGCCAACCGTCTGGGCGGCAATTCGCTGCTCGAGACGATCGTGTTCGGGCGCCGCGCCGGCACGGCGGCGGCGCGGGACATCCTCGGCCACGAGCGTAGCTCGGGGCCGGACGGGAACGTAGGCGCCGCCGCGGCCGCCGTCGAAGCGTACGTCGACGATCTCGCAAGCCGTGAGGGGACCGAGGACGCCTACGCCGTGCGCGAGGAGATGACCGAGGTCATGCGCGCCCACTTCGGCATCTTCCGCGACGAGGCCACGATGAAGGCCGGCCTCGACAAGCTGGTCGCCCTCAAGGCGCGCCTCAAGAAGGCGAAGCTGCGGCACACGGGCGGCGTCTGGAACCTCGACATGATCCGCACCATGGAGCTCGAAGGGATGCTCGACGTGGCTCTGGCCATAGCGAGTGGCGCACTGGTGCGGACCGAGTCGCGCGGCTCGCACGCGCGCACCGACTGGGACAAGCGCGACGACGAGCGCTGGCTGCGCCACACCCTGGCCTGCTACGAGGGCGACGACCCGCCGAAGCTCGACTACACACCGGTCGACATGGGCCTGTTCGAACCGCAGGAGAGGAAGTACTGATGAGCGACGTCACCTTCCGCATCAAGCGCTTCGACCCCGCGAGCGGCGAGCCGCCCTTCTATCAGGACTTCGTCGTGCCGGTGGAGGGCAGCATGACGGTCCTCGAGGGCCTGTTCGCCATCCAGGAGCAGCAGGACGGCTCGCTCGCCTTCCGCTATTGCTGCCGGTCGTCGATCTGCGGGTCGTGCGCGATGTACATCAATGGCCGCTACCGGCTGGCCTGCCAGACGAACATCCTCCACATGGGGGTCGACCGTGTCACCGTCGAGCCGCTGCCCCATATGCCGATCGTCCGCGACCTGGTCTGGGACATGGACGATTTCTTCGCCAAGTACGAGGCGATCAAGCCGTGGCTCATCCGCAACTCGGAGCTGCCCGATACCGAGCTGACCCAGTCGCCGACGGAGCGCCACAAGCTCAACATGCCCATCGACTGCATCCTCTGCGCCGCCTGCTACAGCTCGTGTCCGTCGGTGTGGACCGAGCAGAACTATCTCGGCCCGGCCGCGTTGCTCAAGGCATACCGGTTCGAGGTCGACTCGCGCGACGAAGGCGGCAAGGAGCGCCTGCCGCGGTGGGACAACGAGCGCGGCGTCTACCGCTGTCACACGATCACGAACTGCTCCGAGGCGTGCCCGAAGGAGCTCAATCCGACCGAAGGTATCCAGTGGCTGAAGCGGGCGGCGGTCAGGCGTCGCCTGCTGGGGCACAAGAAGTAGATCCTCGGCCGGCGTCGGCCTCTTCGTCCTGCTTCTCGTCCGCCGTCAGACCGAGGTCGGCGAGGGCGGAGCGGACGAGGCGCTCGTAGAGCGTGAACACGGGCTCGAGGTCGAAGTCGGGATCCGACACGTGCTGCATGGCGAGGCCGTCGCAGATCGCCACCGTGAGCGAGGTCAGCACCTCGACCCTGGCGCGCTGTTCCTCGTCTGCGTCCGGGGCGAGCGCCATGGCGTCGAGCTCGCGGTACCAGCGGTAGAGCTCGGCCATGCGGGGCCAGAGCGTCGCGTCGCGGATCACGTTGGGGAAGAGGTCGAAGAAGAGGCGGTAAGCGGCGGCGTTGAGCGTCGTCCGGCGATGCATGCGCATCGTGAGGGCGACGCGGTCGTCCCCTCCTTTGCGCAGGTCTTTGAGCAGTTGCACGTTCTCGTCATGGACGACGAGGTCGGTGAGCGCCGTGATGAGGCCGGCCTTGTTACCGAAGTGGTAGCGGATCGAGGCCTTGTTCTCGCCCGCCTCGGTGGCGACGGCTTCGAGGCTCAGGCCCACGAAGCCGTCGCGGGCGAGGACGCGTCGCGCCGCGGCGAGGATACGCCGCGCCGTCGGCGAGAGCTCCGCGGCCGGGTCCTGTGTGACGAGCTCGTTCCCTCTCGTCCGTATGGTGTCCGGCGCGCTTCCCTGCTTCGTCCGTGCGCGGCGTCTCGCGTCCAAGGCTTCTCCCTTGCGGAGCGGTCTCCCTTGCGGAGCGGTCTCCCTTCCGGGAGCCGGTGCGGCGAGGCTATCACGCTGGCACCGGCATGGCTTTCCGTTGACAGGGCGTCTGGCGATTGTACAATCGGCCGCGTGTTATCCATCCGGATAACTAACAGATGCAGGGGCCCGCGGCAAGGGCGGGGCGACCATCGGGAGGGGACGATGGACGGGGATCAGCATCACGACGACACGGCGACGGGGGAGGTCGAGAAGATCGTCCAGGCGGTCGCGCACGGCGACCTGACACGCCGCCAGTTCCTCGAGCGCGGCATCGCACTCGGTCTCTCTCTGACCGCCGTCGCCACCGTGCTCGGGGCGTGCGGAGAGAAGGGGGCCGAAGAGACGCCAGCGGCGATGGACACCACGCTGCCGAAGTCGATCACGCTCTTCAACTGGTCCGACTACATGTCGCCGCAGTGCCTTCGCGATTTCGAGAAGGAGTACGGCGTCAAGGTCCGGGAGACGTACTACGACGGCAACGAGGCGCTGTACGCGAAGCTCAGCGCCGGCGCCACCGGGTACGACGTCATCCTGCCCACGGACATGTGGGTGACGATCCTCTCGAGGAGCGGCCTCATCCAGCCGCTCGACATGGACCACATCCCGAACTTCAAGTACGTCACCGATCCCGTCTTCCAAAAGCCGGTGTTCGACGACCCGGACAAGCAGGACGGCAAGAAGTTCTCGGTACCCTACATGTTCGGCACCACGGGCTACGCCGCCACGCTCGCCAAGGTCCCGCAGCCCATGGACAGTTGGGACCAGCTCTGGGACGAGGCGTACAAGGGCGACATCTCGATGCTGAACGCGCCCCGCGAGACCCTGGGCGTCGCGCTGATCAAGAACGGCTACTCGCCGAACACGACCAGCCAGGAGGAGCTCGACACGGCGAAGCAGAGCCTGATCGAGCAGAAGCCGCTGGTGCTCAAGTACGACTCGGTGAGCACCCGGCGCAGCATCGTCCAGGGTGTCGCTCTGACGCACTGCTGGGACGGCGACGTCGGATTGGCGATCCAGTCCGTCCCCGCGGAGAGCGTCGAATACGTGCTTCCCAGTCAGGGGTACGTCGTGTGGGCCGACGGCATCGCCATCCCGACGGCGTGCGAGAACGTCTACGCTGCCCACCTCTTCCTCAACCACATGCTCGACCCCAAGCAGGCCGGTCAGGCGGCCGACTTCATCGGCTACCAGTGCGTGGTCGAGGAAGGCGTCAAGTACTACAGCAACCCGGTCCAGGTGCAGATGCGTCCGACCCCGAAGCAGATCGCCAACGGCAAGCTCAACGAGGACGTCGGCGAGTTCCAGAGCCAGTACGACCAGGCTTGGCATGACGTGGTCGCCGCCTAGAAGGACGCGATGCGTCGGGCGCCGCGGCCGCGGCGGCGGCCGCGGCGCCCGACGCCGACCGGGAGGGGACTGAGTGGAGGACAGGATCCGCACCAGGCTGGCCGACGGCTCGCTCGTCGAGATGACGCCGAGCGAGATCCGCGCCGACCTCGAGGACGGTACGCGCGCGGCGGCCGGGCGCAGCAAGCTGCCGCCGCTGAATGACGACGAGCTCGCGCACCTGCACGACATCTTCTGTTCGAACGCCCGCTTCAGCGCCGTCGACATCGGCGACGAGGTCGTCCTGAGCTTCGACGGCTCGGGCAACGCCGACGTCGGTTCGCGGGTCGAGGAGATGACCGTCTACCAGAACCACCACGGCGCCGACATGACGGAGCTGTGGAACATCGACTACTCGTACAAGGCGATCAAGACCATCCTCTCGTACGAGTCCAATCTGATGAAGTCGTGCCAGCTCAATCTGGTCGCGCCGTGTCAGTACGGCGCCATGCCGGACCTGGGACGCTACTCGCGGCCCGACGGCCCTGTCCCCAACTGGTCCGAGTTGCTGCCTCTCGGCAAGATCGCCGAGGCGCGCGCCGCGCAGGAGGAGGCCGGGGAGTACGCGGCGCGGGACATGGTGTTCGTCGCCGAGGCGATGGCCGAGGCCGGCGCCGACGGCATGGACTTCGACACCGCCGGCGCCGCCGGCGACGGAGACTTCCTCGCCACGCTGCGCGCGGTCGAGGAGATCCGTCGCCGCTTTCCGGACCTGAGCATCGAGGTCGGTATGGCGAGCGAGTTCGTGCTCGGCATGCACGGCGGACTCGAGTTCAAGGGCGAACGGCTCGCCGGGATGTGGCCGCACGACCAGGCGAGGGTGGCCGCTGAGGCCGGGGCGACGATCTTCGGCCCCGCCGTCAACGTCAACACGCGCCGGTCAGTGGCGTGGAACGTCGCCCGTGCCATCACGCTTGTCAAGAAGTGTTGCGAAGAATCGCCGATCCCCGTCCATATGAACGTGGGGATGGGCGTCGGCGGCGTACCGATGACCCCGTATCCGCCGATCGACGCCGTCTCGCGCGTCTCCCGTGCGCTGGTCGACCTGACGCGCATGGACGGCTTGTAGGTGGGCGTCGGCGACCCCGTCGGGATGGCGAACGCGCACGCGCTTGCTTCCGGCCTGGGTGGGATGCGCGCCGCCGGAGACCTGGTGGCCCGCATGGAGATGACCCGGGGCATGCGTCTGGGCGAAGCCAAGAAGCACGTCGCCGGCAAGCTGGGCGTCGGCGAGGCCGACCTCAGCGACCCGCTGGTGATGCACGACGTGCGCGCGAAGCTGGGGCTGGGCCGGATCCCCGTCCAGGAGCTCACCTACCCCGACAAGCCCGGGGCGATCGAGGCGAAGTTCCACGTCGCCGAGGTCCTCGACATCCCGATCAACAGCGTCGCACGGTTCCGCGAGCGCGTCGGCTGGACGGGGCAGAGGAGGCAAACGGCGGCGGCGCGCTCACGGGTGGTGGCGATATGAAGCGGAACCTGTTCGCGGGGCATCCGCGCAGTGGCGGCCTCGCCCTCAACGTCTTCACCGAATCCGAGATGGACGACATCCATCTCGCCACCCTCGAGGTGCTCGACCGCACCGGGGTCTTCGTCGAGGCCGACGAGGCCCTCGACATCTTCAGCGACGGCGGCTGCCGGGTCGACCGCGAGTCGCGTACGGTCCGGATCCCGCCACACCTCGTCGAGGACGCGATCCGCTCGGCGCCGAGCAAGTTCGTCCTCTGCGGCCGCGACCCCGGAAACGACGTCGTCATGGAACCGGCGCGCGTCGCCTTCACCAACTTCAGTGAAGGGATCCGCGTCGTCGACGTGTTCACCGGCGAGGTGCGCGACTCGACGAAGCAGGACGTCGCCGACAACGCTCGCCTCAACGACTATCTCTCCGAGATGGACACGCACGAGATCTCCGTCGGGGCGAAGGACGCCCCGTCCGAGACCGTCGCCGTGCACAACGCCGAGCAGCAGCTCCTGAACACGACCAAGCCGATCGGCATCGGGCCGCTGTCGCGGCTCGAGACCCGGGCGATCTTCCGCATGTGCGCGGAGGTCGTCGGCGGCGAAGACGAGCTACGCGCGCGACCCATCGTCTACAACGGCGTCTGCCCCGTGAGCCCCCTCAAACTCCCCCACGAAGTCACCGAGGTGGTCATCGAGACGGCGCGTTGGGGCCTGCCGTGCAACGTCCTCTCCATGGCCATGGCCGGGGGTTCTTCACCGGTGACGTTGGCGGGGTCGCTCGTCACCCACAACGCCGAGGTGCTCGCCGGCATCACGCTGGCGCAGCTCACCGAGCGCGGCGCGCCGGTCATCTACGGCAGCTCGACGACCGCCATGGACCTGAGGCTGGCGGCCGCCAGCGTCGGCACGCCGGAGCTGGCCCTGATCAGCGCCGCCGTGGCGCAGATGGCGCGCCGCTACCTTCTTCCGAGCTTCGTCGCGGGGTTGTAGGCGGACGCCAAGGTCGGTGACGCGCAGACCGGTCACGAGAAGACCCTCACCGGACTGACGGCAGCGTTGGCAGGGGCCAACCTGATCTACGGGGCGGGGATGATCGAATCGGGCGTCACCTTCGACAGTGGCCAGTTCGTGATGGACAACGAGTTCGCGCGCATGATCAAGCACGTGGTGAACGGGATCGGCGTCGCCGACGAGACCCTGGCGGTGGAGGACATCTCCCGGGTCGGTCCGTTCGGCGACTTCCTCAGCCTGGATGCGACCCTGCGCCACATGCGCGAACTCAGCCAGCCGCAGTTCCTCGACCGCCGCGTGCGCGAGGACTGGGAGGCCCGCGGCGGCGACGACCTGTACCGCCGCTGCCTGGAAAAGGCCCGCGAGGTGATCCGCGAGTACAAACCGGAGCCGCTGCCCGGCGACGTCGCCGCCCGCATCCGCGCTATAGTTCTAGAGACGGACCGTGTGGCTGGCGTCGCCTGAGGGGCGCACGTCGCCAGAAGGAGGAGAGGACGACCGTGAAAGACCAGCTCAAGCAAGCGATCATCGACGGCAACGCCGACACCGTGAACGCTCTCACCCAGGCGCTGCTCGCGACCGGCGCCTCGGCGCGCGAGATCCTCGAGGAGGCCCTGTTGCCCGGCATGGACGTCGTGGGCCAGCGCATGCGCGACGGCGAGTGCTTCATCCCCGAGGTGCTCCTCAGCGCGCGCACGATGCAGGGCGCCCTCGACCTCCTCAAGCCTCATCTGGCCGAAGGCGAAGGCATGAACATGGGCACGGTGGTGATCGGCACGGTCGAGGGCGACCTGCACGACATCGGCAAGAACCTCGTCGCCATGATGCTCCAAGGGGCCGGCTTCGAGGTCGTCAACCTGGGGACCGGGGTCACCCCGGCGCAGTTCGTCGCCGCCGCGGACGAGCACGGGGCGGCGATCGTCGGCATGAGCGCCCTGCTCACGACGACCCTGCCCAAGATGGTGCAGACGATCGCCGCCCTCAAGGACGCCGGAGTCCGTGACAAGGTCAAGGTGATGGTTGGCGGCGCCCCGGTGACGCAGGCCTACGCCGACGAGATCGGCGCCGACGGCTACGGCGCCAACGCCGCCGCCGCGGTAGACCGGGCCAAGGCCCTGGTCCAGGGCTGAGCGGCGTGCCGCGACAGAGATGACCAAGGCGCTGGTGTCGAAGTGACAGTGGGTGCCGGGCCGGGACGACTGACGCCGCATGTCGCCCTGCTCGGCGACGACGCGTGTGCGTACCTGCACGACCGTACCCTCGAGTTGCTCGCCACCGTGGGCGTGCGGTTCGCGAGCGGGCGCGCCCGCGCTCTGCTGCGCGAGGCGGGCGCGCCCGTCGACGAGCAGAGCGGCATCGTCAAGATCCCGGGCGAGCTCGTCGACCGGGCGGTGGCTGACGCCGGCCGCCCGGTCCTTCTCGCCTCCCGTGACGGCCTCCACGACTGTCTCCTCGACGGCCGTGAGACGTACATCGGCCACGACGGCATGGGGGCGATGACGCTCGACCACCGGACCGGGGAACGTCGACCCTCGACTGGCCAGGACCTGTACGAGGCCACGGTCGTGGCCGACGCCCTCGACGAGGTCGGCTTCTGCTGGTTCGTGGCGACGCCGACCGACGCCGACCCCGCCGTGCAGTCGCTGCAAGGCATCGTCACGATGCTGAGAGGCTCGGGCAAGCACGTCCAGGGCGACCTCAGCGACCCGCGTCTCGTCCCGTACGCCATGGAGGTGGCTGCGGCCGCGAGTCCCGGCGGGGTCTGGGACGCGCAGCGCCCTGTGTTCTCGATCGTGTACTGCCCCGTGTCGCCGCTACAGCACGAGGCCGATGCCCTCGACGCCGCGCTCCTGCTCGCCGAGCAGGGCGTGCCGGTCGTCGTCTACAGCCTCGCCCTGGCGGGGGCCACGGCGCCGGTCACGCTCGCCGGCACGATCGTCCAGACCAACGCCGAGATCCTCAGCGCCCTCGTCGCTCTGCAGCTCGCCGCCCCCGGCAGCCCGTTCGTGTACGTCGGCAACGCCGCGATCATGGACATGCGCAGTTGCACCTACGGCGCCTGCGGACCCGAGGCGGTGCTCTTCAACCTCGCCCTCACCGAGCTCGGCCATCACTACGGTTTCCCGGTGCTCTCCGGCGGCTTCTCGAGCGATGCCAAAGAGATCTGCATGCAGTCGGGGTACGAGGGCGGCTCCATGGCGATGATGAGCGTGGTCGCCCGTCCGGAACTGCTCGTGGGCGTCGGGATGCTCGACTCGGCCAGCTTCCTCTTCCTGCCCAAGATGGTCCTCGACGCCGAGGTCGCGCGTCAGTGCCGGCGAGTGGCCCGCGGCATCGACCTCGACGACCGTCACGTCATGCTCGACGTCTCGGCGCGGGTCGGACCGGGCGGCCACTTCCTCGGCGCCCGGGAGACGCGCCTCTTTCTGCACGAAGGGGAGCACGAGCTGCCGCAGGTCTTCGTGCGTGGCGCCTACGACACGTGGCGGGCGAGCGGCGTCCCCGAGGTGGGACGCGCGGCGAGGATCGTCGACGAGATCCTCGCCACCCACCGTGCGGCGCCGCTGCCCGAAGGCGCCGAGGCCCGCATGGACGCCGCCGTGCAGGCCGCGAAGGCCGCGATCGGCGACCGCTGACGCGGACCGGGGGCGGAGGAGGGCGGCCGGCGGAGCATCCGTCCCGGCCGCCCTCCTCCGCTCTCAGACCACGCGCGCGAGGATGGCGATGACGACGCCGCCCATCGTCACGAGGGAGGCGGCGATCAGTCGCCGGTCGACCCGTTCCTTGAGGATGACGGCGCTGCCGACGATCGTGAACAGAGGCGAGGTGGCGCCGAGCAGCAGCGTGAGGACGGCGCCTATCACTTCGATGGTCAGGTAGTAGAGGACGGCGAAGAGGGCCTCGAGGACGCCGGAGGCGAGCAGCAGGAGCACGACCCTGCGCCCGTTGCCGCTCAACGGCGCCGTCAGGAACGGTCCGCGGCGGATCAGGACCATGCCGCCGACGAGGAGCACCCCCAGCAGGTGGCTGAGCACCATCATGCCGGCGCTGGCGCCGCCGTCCAGGTTCTCGGCCGCCTCGATGATGACGGGGCCGAGACCCCAGCCGGCGGCGGCCACGGCCGCCAGCGTCACAGTGCTGAGGACGCCGGCCGGGGCGCGTTCGGCGCCGGCGGCCGGAACGACCGCCGCCGGCGCCGGGATCCCGGCCGCCTCGGGCAGCTCGCCGGCCGTGCGGCTCGTCCAATGAGCGATAAGCGCCACACCGGCGGTAGCGACGACGAGACCCGCGACCACCAGGGGGTCGAGGCCGGCGCCGAGCACCAGCGGTGCGAACAGCGCTGCCCAAATCGGGTCCGTGGCGGTGACGGGGGCGACGACCGAGGCTCGTCCCTTGCGCAGCGCGGAGTAGTAGGCGTTGAAGGCAAAGACCCACGTGATGACGGCGGAGACGGCGATGTAGCCGGCCGCTCCGGCGCTCAGACCGAAGCCGAGGTCCCACCACCCGAGGACGGTCATCGGGACCGTCATGCCCAGCAGCGCCCCCAGGGTGACGACACGCAGGACGAGGTTGAGGGGAAGAGGTTCGAAGAACGCCAACAGGCGCTTGTTGAGGACGACGACGAGCGCCCAGTCGGCGGCGAGGAAGAGGCCGACGAGCACCCAGATCAGGAACGTGGTCGAGATGCGCCCTCCGATGGTCGGCGCCCAGTCTATCGCGGGGACGGTATAATCCGCACAGCGCGGGCGCCGCCGGCGGTCATGGGAGGATCATGAAGACGTCCATCGGCAAGACCTATCTCGAGAGCGTTCCCGGGGACATCACGCAGCTTCCCGTCGACGCGGTGGTGAACGCCGCCGCCACCGATCTGCGCATGGAGGCGGGTGTCGCGGGCGCGATCAAGCGCGCCTTCGGTGAGGGGGTCGAACGGGAGGCGCTCGCCGTGGCCCCGATCGCGCCAGGTGAGGCTGTGGCGACCACCGCCGCCGGTCACCCGACCGTGAAGTGGGTCATCCATACCGCCGTCATGGGCCCCGACGTCAAGCCCGATGCGGCTACCATCGCCAAGGCGACACGGAGTGCGCTCGAGGTGGCGGACAGGTGCCACGCCCGCTCCGTCGCGCTGCCGGCCTTGGGCGCCGGTGTCGGGGGGTTCCCCTTATACCAGTGCGCGAGCGTGATGCTGGCCGAGACCGTGCGCTACCTGAAGGACCATCCCAAGACGGGCCTGCGGCGCATCGTCTTCTCCACGTACAGCGACGCGGCCAAGGCGGCGTTCAAGAACGCCATGGCCGGCATCAGCCGTTACTGAGTCACCCTTGCGTCGCATCGGCCTTCGCTGAGTTGCCGTCGCGTCGCATCGACCGTCGACCGAGTCACCCCGCCGTCCCGAAGGGACGGCCGATCCCCCTGGGGGTGAGGGAGAGGATCATGACGGACAACCCGACGCTCACGGCCGTGTCCGGTCTGACCGTGGGTCATTGGACCGACCTCGAGGCGGCGACCGGATGCACCGTCGTGCTCTGCGGAGCGGATGGCGCCGTGGCCGGTGTGGAC
Organism: Actinomycetes bacterium; assembly: GCA_029547745.1. Taxonomy (GTDB): domain Bacteria; phylum Actinomycetota; class Thermoleophilia; order UBA2241; family UBA2241; genus UBA2241. The sequence continues at coordinate 1,743 of JAKPOQ010000091.1, read as the reverse complement.
GTGCGCGGCTCGGCGCCGGGGACACGCGAGACCGACCTGCTCGCGCCCCTGAACCTGATCGACCGCATCCATGCCGTGCTGCTCACCGGTGGCAGCGCCTTCGGCCTCGATGCCGCCACCGGGGTCATGAGGTGGCTCGACGAGCGGCGCTTCGGGTGCGACATGGGTGTCTGCCGGGTGCCGCTGGTCAGCGCCGCGGTGCTCTTCGACCTCGGCGTCGGCAGCGCCGACGTGCGCCCGGATGAGGGCGCCGGGTACGCGGCCTGCGAGGCCGCGTCGGCGGCGCCCGTTCTCCGGGGCTCCATCGGCGCCGGCACGGGCGCGACGGTCGGCAAGGTGCTCGGCCCCTAACGCGCGACGAAGGGCGGCGTGGGTTCGGCCGCCATCCGGCTGGGGAGCGGCGCCGTGGTCGCCGCCCTGGTCGCGGTCAACGCCGGCGGGGACGTCATCGACCCCGAGAGCGGCGTGGTGGTGGCTGGGGCGCGCGGCGACGACGGACGGTACGTCCGCGCCGCGCGCCTGCTCCACGACCTCGACGGGTCTTCGGGCGTGCCCGGCGGGAACACGACCCTGGCGGTGGTCGCGACCGACGTCGTCCTCACCAAGGTGGAGGCGACGAAGATGGCGCAGATGGCCCACGACGGGCTGGCGCGTACCATCGACCCGGTGCACACGATGTACGACGGCGACACGGTGTTCGCCTTGGCGACGGGGTCGTCGGGCAAAGCCTTGGACGTGACCCTCGTCGGGACGGCCGCGGCGCATGCACTCGCCGACGCCGTGCTCGATGCGGTGCACTCGGCGGACAGCGTCGCCGGCGTGCCGGCGGCGCGCGACGCGACGCCGTCGGATGCGGTGCCCGAAGCCGCCGCGCGACGGAGCGAGGGGTCGTCGTGAGCGCGCCGACAACCCTCTACCTGACTCGCGACGACGTCGCCGGGCTCGGCATCAGCATGGCCGAGGTCGTCGCCACGGTCGACGCGGCGTTCCGAGAGAAGGGCGCCGGGCGCGCCGTCGCGCCGCCGAAGCTCTCGCTGCAAGGTGAGGCCGGCGCGTTCTCGCAGGCCATGGCGGCGGCGCTGCCCGCCCTCGGCGGGCTCGGCGTCAAGTGGCTGACGATCGTGCCGGCGAACGCGGCGGCGGGTCGGCCGACGGTGAACGGTCTGATGGTCGTCAACGACCCCGTCGACGGGCTGCCCGAGGCGGTCATCGACGCCTCGTTGATCACCGCCTGGCGGACCGGGGCGAGCGTCGCCGTGGCCGCCCGTTACCTGGCCCGCCCGGATGCGGCCGCCGTGGGTGTCGTCGGCTGCGGGGTCCAGGGGCGCGCCGCCGTGGACGCGCTTGCCGTCGTGCTGCCGGGACTGCGCGTCGTCCGTTGCTACGACATCGTCGCGCAGGCCGCGGCGCGCTTCGCGAGCGACGTCCGGTCCACCCATCCCGGGCTGGCGGTGCAGGTGTGCGCCGCGCCCGACGAGGCGGCGCGCGGCGCGGACGTGGTCGTGAGCGCCGTGACCATGGGCGACGCGGAGCCGTTTCTCGGCCCCGACACGCTTACCGACGGCGCGCTCGCCGTCGCCCTCGACTACGACGCCGCCTGGAGTCCCGCGGCGATGGCGGCCTGCGACCGCTTCTACTGCGACGACACGGCCCAGGTGCTAGCGACGAAGGCGCACGGTCCGCGCCTGCAGCACATTCCCCAGACGGTCGCCGGCGACCTCGGCGGGCTCGCCGTCGGCGCGG
>JAKPOQ010000041.1 GCA_029547745.1 Actinomycetes bacterium | reverse complement strand
CAGCCACCTTGATATGCGTGGCCGACATCACCGAGAGCAGGATGCGCAGGGAACTCGAGGAGGCCAACAGGGAACTTGAATCGTTCAGCTCCTCCCTCTCCCACGACCTGAGCGCTCCGCTGCGCAGTATCGAGGGTTTCAGCGAGGCGCTGCTCGAAGACTATGCAGACAGCCTCGATGAGACGGGGAAGGACTACCTTCGCCGGATCTATGCCGCCGGCGAGCGCATGGATCAGCTCCTCGCCGACATGGTGCGGCTGTCACGTCTGAGCGGCGGCGAGATGCGGGATGAGCTGGTGGATCTCAGCCGGCTCATCCACGAGCTTGCCGACGAGCTCCAGGCAAGGGAGCCGAGCCGTCAGGTGCGGTTCGTGATCGCCGACGACGTCACGGTCACGGGAGACCCGTTCCTCCTCCGCACCGCCATGGACAACCTCATCGGCAACGCCTGGAAGTTCTCGAGCAAGCATCCTTCCGCCACGATCGAGTTCGGTGTCACGCAACAGGGCGGCGAGCCCGTCTACTTCGTCCGCGACGACGGCGCTGGTTTCGACATGCGCTATGTCCACAAGCTGTTCGCCCCCTTCCAGCGTCTGCACAGCGCCAGCGAGTTCACCGGCACCGGCATGGGCCTCGCCGCGGTAGAACGCATCATCCGCCGCCATGGCGGCAGGATCTGGGCCGAAAGCGAGGTCGAACATGGCGCGACCTTCTTCTTCACGCTGGCGCCGTGACCGGGTGACAGGAACAGCAATGACAATGACCGACCGACAGGAACAGCAGCCATGAGCACGCCACTCCACGTCCTCATCGTCGACGATTCGGAAGATGACAGCCTGCTTCTGCGGCGGGCGCTCAAACGCGGCGGATACGAGGTGACGTCCGAGCGCGTGGACACCAGTGAGGCGATGCAGGCGGCCCTGGCCGCATGGAACTGGGACGTTGTCCTGTGTGACTACGCCATGCCCCGCTTCGACCCGTTCGCTGCTCTCGACGTCCTCCATAAGAGCGGGAACGACCTGCCGTTCATCGTCGTCTCTGGAGCGATGGCCGAAGAGAGCGCCGTGGCCGTGATGAAGGCAGGGGCCCACGACTGCATCATGAAGAGGAACCTGGCGCGCCTCGTCCCGGCGATCCAGCGCGAACTGGCCGAGGCTGAGACCCGCCGGGCCCGCAAGCAGGCAGAGAGACGGCTTGAAGAGTCCTTCGTCGCCCTGGCAGAGACGGTCTCCAAGGCGACAGCCGCCCGCGACCCATACACGGCGGCTCACGAGCGGGACGTCGCTCAGTTGGCGAAGCTCGTCGGGCAGAGGCTTGGTCTGGACGACGAAAGGCTCATGGGCCTGTACATCGGCGGACTGCTGCACGATGTCGGCAAGGTGTCCGTTCCAGAGAGCCTGCTCAGTCGGCCGGGCGCGTTGACTCCCGAGGAGTGGGCGCTGATCCGCACCCACACCGGCAGGGGGAGTCAGATCCTCGGCGAAGCCGAGTTGCCGTGGCCGGTCGCCGAGATGGCGTTACACCACCACGAACGGCCGGACGGGTCCGGGTACCCGGACGGCCTGCGCGGCGACGAACTGGGCCTGGAGGTCCGCATCATCGCCGTCTGCGACGTGGTGAGCGCCATGAGCGCTCACCGGCCCTACCGGCCGGCGAAGAGCATGGACGTCGTGACCGCCGAGCTGCGAAACGGCAGGGGCACGAAGTACGACGAGCAGGTCGTCGACGTGATGCTGGAGATCCTCGCCGCCGGTGAGTTCCGACCGGAGCAGGCCTGACCCCGGACGCGGGACTGCGACCGCTCCCTTGGTGACGCCGATCACGCCGGCGCCCCGGATGTCGTCGAACGCGAACGCGTTCACGTCGAAGGTCGAGACCGTCACACAGTCGACCCGCGGCACGCCGCCGACGATGCGCATCTCGTCGCCGATGTCGGCCAGCCGCTCACCGTACCGGTCATGTTGGTCGAGGGGTTCGCGGTTCGTGGCGCGCAGGAGGCGCTGCTGCGCCTCCTGCGCGCCACGAACCGGTGACCGATCGAGGGCACGAACGCGGCGGCCACGATCGCCGCCGCGTTCGTCCGGTCCAGCACGACGGAAAAGTGGCCCGGAGCTGGAGCCACGGCCCAGACCGACAGGGTTGTTTCAACCGTGTCAATGGTGGTAACATACGCCCTGTACGAGGGAGTCCCCCCTCCACATAGGCTCCCCGTGCAGGTACCTCCCAGGTGCCACCCATGGCTCCTTTCACCGGCCCCTCCCCCGAGGGGCTGCCCGAGACCAAGTCGTCCCCCCGCGACCTCTCGGGCTGCCCGAGACCAGGCGACCCGACCCCTCAGACCGCCCGAGAAGGCAACGCCTCAGCCCGCGCTCTCCTCCTCGGCAGACAGCAAACCGGAGGTGAGCACGAAGTTCCGCGTGAGGAGTCGGCACAAGGTCTCATTGGCGGCCAGTCGCTCCGGCGTCTCGACACGCAGGCGCTCGGCGAGTCCCGGGAAATGGCGGTCGAGGTACTCGCGCTCTTCATCGATCCAGCACTCGATCATCTGGCCGTCGACCTCAGGATGGAACTGGGTACCCCATGCTCGTCCGCCGGCGCGGAAGGTCTGGGGGCCGTCCTCGCGCTCGGCGATAAGCTGACCGAACGGGGGAAGCTTGAACGAGTAGAGATGCCACTCGAAGGCGACGAACGGCGAACCGATGCCGTGCAGGATCGGATCGTCGAGGGTCTTCTCGATGGTCACCCAGCCGATCTCGGCGTCCTTGCGCTTGTACACGTCGCCGCCGGCGGCGACGGCGAGGAGCTGCGCGCCCAGACAGATGCCCCAGACTGGGGCGCAGTGCTTCAGGAGCGACCGGAGATACACCTTCTCTGCCTCCAGGAAGCGATAGACATGGCCCTGATGCACGTGCATCGAGCCGCCCATGACGATCACCCCCGAAGCCTCCTCGGGGTAGGCCGGCAGAGCATCGCCCTCGTCGAGGCGACGGACCTCGAACGGCAGGCCCAGCTCCTCCAGAGACGTCCCCACGAGCCCCGGAGGGTCGTCCGGTTCGTGCTGCAGGATCATGATCGGTCTCATGGAGGCCCCTCCCGGTCGCCATGTCGTAGCGGCGTTCCTGCCGACACCCGACACAGTCTACATTCCCGTTCGAGGGCCGAGGAGATCCGCTCACCCCGCCCACACCGCCGCTCGGCGCACGGCTTGCCCGTGGCCACGCCCATCTGCCAGACTGCGAGCCATGGCCGACCCAGACATGTCTCGCCGCGGACAGACGCCGGCGCCCCCGCCCACCGGCGCGCCCGCCGTCGAGATCGTCGCTGCCGGCAACGAAGTGCTCAGCGGCGACGTCCAGGACACCAACACCAACCGCCTCTGCACGCTCGTCACAGGACTCGGCGGCGCCGTCACGCGCGCTGTCCTGGTGCGTGACGACGTGGACGCCATCGCGCGCGAGGTCGCAGAAGCTGTCGCGCGCCGTCCGGCCCTCGTGTTCACCGTCGGCGGACTCGGACCGACGAGCGACGACCGCACGCTCGAGGGCGTGGCGCTCGGCCTCGGGGTGCAGCTCACGCTGCACCCCGAGGCCGAGCGCATGGTGCGCGAGAAGTACGCCGAATTCTACGCCCGTGGCTACGTCCCGTTCGCTGGGATGAACGACGCACGCCGCAAGATGGCCATGCTGCCAGCCGGCGCAGAACCCGTGATCAACCCGATCGGCGGCGCGCCGGGCGTCCTGACGTGGGCGGCGGACACAGCGATCGTCTCTCTGCCCGGCGTGCCCGAGGAGCTCGTCGCCATCGTCGAGCAGTCCCTCGACGACCTCTTCGCCCAGATCTTCGGCGCGGCGCACTACGAGGAGCGCGCCCTCATCGTGGCCCTGCAAGACGAGTCGGCGATCGCCACGATCCTGCGGCAGGCGGAACTCGACCATCCTGCCGTCTACATCAAGTCGCGCGCCAAAGTGCTCGGCAGCACGCGCGTCATCCGCATCACGCTTTCGGCCCGCGGGCCCGACGCGCAGGCGGTCGACGCTCTGCTGCGACCGGCGGCGGATCAGCTGCTCACGCAGATCCGCGCCGCCGGCTACCGGGTCGAGCCGGCGCCGCCCACCGACGGCGAGGCCTGAGCGCCGGAAGCCGCCGCAACGACCTGCGCGACGAAGAGGTCCTCGGGGACCGCGCCCTCGAAGGAGCGCGTCTCGTTGATCACGACCTTCGGGACCGCCATGACGCCGTACCGCTGGGCGACCTGGGGGAACTCCGTCGCCATGACCATGTCGGCGATAACGCGCTCGCTGACGAAGGCCAGCGCATGCCCGGCACGCACAGCGGCAGGACAGTACGGGCAGGTCGGCGTCACGAAGACCTGGATGTGCACGTCGCCCTGGAGGCCCGCCAGGGCCGCGGCATTCTTCTCGGAGAGCTGCGACCCGTCGCCGCCGACTTCGAGGATGTCCTCCAGCAGTGTCGTGAACTCGTAGCCGGCGGGGACGCCGAAGAACCACGCCCGCTCCCCGCCGTCGGCGCCGCGCACCACGGTCGCGGGGATCTTGTCGATGCCGGCCTTGGCGGCGACGTCGGCCTCGGCCTTGAAGTCGTGTACCTCCAGATACAGGCGATCGCCCAGAGCGACGAGTTCCTCGAGCAGTTGCAGGTTGTCGCGGCAGGTCGCGCAGGGCACGACGCCGGGGACGACGATCCTGCTCTCGCGCTGCGTGTAGTGGACGAGGGTGACGTCGCGCGTCAAACGCTGGGAGAAGAGTTCCCTGATCTGCGCGGCGTCGTCCACACCGATGATCGCCATGACCGTCCTCCTCGGTCCGCGTGTCCGTCGGGAACGGTTGTACCCGCGGGAAGACGCAACGCGCTCAACCCAGGTGGTCTTCGATGAAATGCGTCGTGACGTCGCCGGCGACGAACACGGGGTGGTCGATGACGAGCCGGTGGAAGGGGAGCGTCGTCTTCACGCCCTCGACGATGAACTGGTCGAGCGCCCATCGCGAGCGCGCGAGGCATTCGTCGCGGTCACGACCCCACACGACGAGCTTGCCCAGGAGGCTGTCGTAGAACGGCGGGACGCTGTAGCCCTGATAGACGTGGGAATCGAGGCGGATACGGGGCCCGCCCGGAGGGATCCAGCGCGTGACCAGACCGGGGGACGGCATGAAGTCCTCGTCCGGGTCCTCGGCGTTGATGCGGAACTCGATCGCGTGCCCCTCGATCGCGATCTCTTCCTGGTGGATCGGCAGACCCTCGCCGGCGGCGATCTCGATCCCCGTCTTGACGATGTCGATCCCGGTGACCGCCTCCGTGATGCAGTGCTCCACCTGGACGCGGGTGTTCATCTCCATGAACGAGAACTCCCCCTCGGGCCCGAGGAGGAACTCGACGGTGCCGGCGCCTTCGTAGCCGGCGGCGACGGCGGCGCGGACGGCGGCGTCCCCCATGCGCGCCCGGAGCTGCGGGGAGACGGCCGGCGACGGCGCCTCCTCGATCAGCTTCTGGTGGCGCCGCTGGATCGAGCAGTCACGCTCGCCGAGGTGGACGGCGTGGCCGTTCCCGTCGGCGAGCACCTGGATCTCGATGTGACGCGGCGCCGGGACGTACTTCTCGATGTAGACGGCGCCGTTGCCGAAAGCCGCCTGCGCCTCTGCCTGGGCCTGGCGCACGGCGGTGGCAAGGGCATCCGCATCGTCGACGATGCGGATGCCCTTGCCACCGCCCCCCGCCGCCGCCTTGACCATGACCGGAAGGCCGATACGGCGGGCCACCTCCTCCGCCTCGCCGACGTCCTCGATCACGCCGTCAGAGCCCGGCGTGACGGGGACGCCGGCGGCGGCCATGGTGGCCCGCGCCGCGGCCTTGTCGCCCATGAGGGCGATCGACTCCGGCGACGGCCCGATGAACTTGATGCCGTTGTCGCGGCAGAGAGCCGAGAACTCGGCGCGCTCGGCGAGGAAGCCGTACCCGGGATGGATCGCCTCGGCCCCGGTCTGCCGCGCCGCCTGCACGATGGCCGGCATCACGAGGTAGCTCTGCGCCGCCGGCGCCGGGCCGATGCACACCGCCTCGTCGGCGTAGCGGACATGGAGACATGCGGCGTCGGCCTCGGAGTAGACGGCGACAGTACGCACGCCGAGCTCCCGGCAGGCGCGGATCACGCGGATGGCGATCTCGCCCCGGTTGGCGATCAGGACCTTCGTGAACATGGGAGCGGATTCTAGCATCGCGCCTGCCGGCACGACGTCCGGAAGCCCGCGTCCGGCTCAAGGCCCCCGCCGACCCGGCGCTCTTCCTCTCTGCCGCTTCGGCTGATCCGTCACCCCGGCCTTTCCAGTATCATGCAGTCGGTCTCTGAAGGAGGTCCGAGGTGGCGCCGAGCGCCAATGCGAGTATCGCGATCGTGATCAGCGACTCAGACCTGCGCGACGAGCTCGTCCGCCACTTCTCGCCGAGCCACGCCGTGGTCGCCAGTCTCGGCGACCCCGGCACCATGCGCCTGCTTCGCGAAACGAAGCCATCCGCCATCGTCCTCGACCTCGACCTCGAGACGTTCGATCCGTTCGAGCTCATGCAGCTCATCGGCGACGATCCCGCCCTCCGTCCTGCGACCCTCGTCGTCCTCTCGTCGCGCAACGACTTCGACACGTTCCAGCGGGCGAGCCGCCTCGGCGCCGCCGAGTTCGTGACCAAGCCCTTCAGCCCCGACGAACTCGGCGCCAAGCTTGAGGCGGCCGGCCCGGCCGCCAAGCAACGCGGGGCCGGCCGCCTCAAGCTTGGCGCGCTCCTCGTCGCGAGCGGCATCCTCACCCAGGAGCAGCTCGACAAGGCCCTCGTCCACCAGCGCGCCGACGGCGGCCGCCTCGGCGAGGTGCTGGTGCGAGAAGGCATCGTCGAGGAGCACGATCTCGTGACGGCGCTCGCCGGCCAGATGCACATCGACGTCGCCGACCCCTCGCAGATGACGCCGGACGCCAAGGCGATAGGCCTCCTGCCGCGCGACTTCATCGTCCGCCGCCGCCTCATGCCGCTCCGCTTCGACGCCGACGGCAACCTCATCGTCGCGATGACCAATCCGCTGGACGTCATCTCGATCGACGAGGTCAGCATGCGGACCGGCAAGCGCGTGGTCCCCGTCATCTGCACCGAGACCGGGTTCGACGAGGCGGTCGCGACCTACTTCAGCATGCGCGGCAAGCTCAGGGACTCACGCGAACAGGGCGGTGAAGCGGCCGAGAACGGAGGCGCGATCGTCGACGCGAACATCGTCGAGATCGTCGACCAGTTGCTCGCCGATGCGACGGCGATGGACGCCTCCGACATCCACCTCGAGCCGCATGAGGAATCGCTCTTCGTCCGTTGCCGGATCGACGGCGTGTTGCACGACCTGCGCGAGTTCCCCAAAGACCTGCAGCCCGGCATCACCAGCCGGCTGAAGATCATGGGCAACATGAACATCGCCGAACGCCGGCTCCCGCAGGACGGGCGCACCTCGTTCGAGCTCAGCAGCGGCGAGGCGGTCGACGTGCGCATCGCGTCGATCCCGAGCCTGTACGGCGAGAACATCACCCTGCGCATCCTCGAAGTGTCGCCGCTGCCGCCGACCCTCGCGTCGCTCGGGCTCAACGGCGACACACTCCGACGGTACGAGCAGACCCTCAAGATGCCGGAGGGGGGAATCGTCATCTGCGGGCCGACGGGTTCAGGCAAGTCGACCACGCTGTACACGACACTCGAGCTCGTCAAGTCGAGCGAACGCAAGGTGTACACGGTCGAGGACCCGATCGAGCGCAAGATCGAAGGCATCGTCCAGACCGAGGTCAAGCCGCAGATCGGCCTGACGTTCGCTCACGCGTTGCGCGCCCTGGTGCGCGCCGACCCGGACGTCATCATGGTGGGCGAGATCCGCGACCTCGAGACGGCGAAGATGGCCGCCGACGCGGCGATCACCGGCCATCAGGTGTTCACCACCTTACACACGAGCGACGCAAGCGCCGCCGTCAACAGACTGGTCGAGATGGGTGTGCCGCGCTACCTCGTGGCCGCCGCCTGGCGCTGCTTCGTCGCCCAGCGACTGGTGCGCCGGCTCTGCCGTCACTGCCGGGAGCCCGAGACCATCTCCGCGGAGCGCTGGCAGGAGCTCGGTCTCGGGGAGCCGCCGAAGAAGCGCATGAAGGTCTACAACCCCGTCGGCTGCCCTAAGTGCTTCGGCACGGGCTATCGTGGTCGTGTCGGCCTCTACGAGGTCATCGGCGTCGACGACGACCTCCGCGAACTGATCGCGACCGGCGGTACGACGCTCGAGATCCAGCGCATGGCGCGCGCGAAGGGTGTCGAGTCGCTGCGCGAGGACGCCGTGCACAAGGTGCTCGACGGGAGCACGAGCTACCTCGAGCTCCTGCGCGCCACTGTGGTCTGAATACCGGGCCGGGTGGAGCGCCGCGGCCGGCGACGGCGGACAGGTCAGAAGTCGGCTCAGAGCACCTGGCAGACCGGGCAGAAGTCGGTCTCGCGCCCGCCCGACACGAGGGCGGCGAGAGGCTGCCCGCAGCGCGGGCACGGCTCGCCGCCGTGATGATGGATGCGCCGCTCGAACCGTCCGGGGGCGCCGAACGGGTCGAGGAACCCGATCTCACCGCCCGCCGCGACCGCGGCCTGCAGCGTGCGGCGCATGGCTTGCGCAAGGCGCGCCCACTCCTCGGGCAGAAGCGAGACTGCCGGCCGCCGAGGATGGAGGCGCGCCTCCCACAGGATCTCGTCGCTGTAGCCGTTGCCGATACCGAGGACGAAGCGTTCGTCCATGAGGAAGGCCTTGAGCCCGGTCCGGGAGCGTCCCAGCGCCGCCAGCGCCGAGCCGTCCGTCCTGCGGTCCAGTGCGTCGAGCGGCGGCCCCTCGGGGGGCGGCGCCCACCGCTCGAGGGCGAGCGTCGACAGGGCGAGCTTGTCGAAGGCGAGGACGCGACGGACGCCGCCGTCCGGGCCGCCGCTCAGCCAAAGCACGGCGCCGTGCAGGTCCTCAGGCTCGGCCGCGCCGACGGTCACCTCGGCCCGGAGGCCGAAGCCGAAGACAAGGGCCGATCCGTCGTCGAAGCGGAGAACGACGCGCTTGCCGCGGCGCGCGACGCCGCTGACGGTGCGGCCGACCAAACCGTCCGCCCAGGCGGCGGCGTCGCGCGCCGGACTGACGATGCGCCCGGGCTGGGTGCAGCGCGCTTCCGCGACGCGGTAGCCTGTGATCAGGCGCGACAGGCCGCGCGCGCACACTTCCGCTTCAGGCGACTCGGGCATGGCTTCATCATAGCCTTCGCCCCGCGCGCCTGCAGCGTACTCCGGGGGGTATAGCGAAGCGCACTCCGGGGAACAGAGGATGAGCCGGGAACAGAGGATGAGCTGACACGACCGGGACCGCGAGTCCGTAGTGGCGATGGCAGACGACAAGATCACAGTAGAGCTGCCGATCACAGGCATGACGTGCGCGAGCTGCGTGGCGCGTAACGAACGCGCCCTGCGCAAGCTCGACGGCGTCGACGACGCCAACGTCAACTTCGCGACCGAGAAAGCGACCGTGGTGTTCGACCCCGGCCGGCTCTCGACGCGCGAACTGGTCGACACCGTGAAGGAGGCGGGCTACGACGTCGTCACGCGCAAGGAGACCCTGCCCGTCATCGGCATGACGTGCGCGAGCTGCGTGAGTCGCGTCGAACGCGCCCTCAAGAAGACGCCCGGCGTGGTCGACGCCGTCGTCAACTTGGCGACCGAACGAGCGACCGTCACCTACATCCCGGGAGAGACCGACCGCGCTCGTCTCGTCGAGGCCGTGCGCGCCGCAGGGTATGACGTGGCCGCGCCGGGGGCCGGCGGCGCAGCCGGCCCGGCCCCCGGCGCGGCCACGTCCGGCGTCGAGGCTGCGGAAGAGGCCCTCGACGCCGAGCAGGCGGCGCGCGACGCCGCCTACCAGGCTCTCAAACGCAAGGTCGTCGTCGGCTTCGTCCTCGCCGGTCTCGTGTTCGTCGGCACCATGCAACCGCACTGGTTCCCCTTCCTCCCCGGGTGGCTGCACAACGGCTACCTGCTCTGGGCGCTGGCGACGCCGGTGCAGTTCTGGGTGGGCCGCCAGTTCTACACCGCTGCCTGGTCGGCGCTGCGCCACGGCTTCAGCACCAACATGAACACGCTCATCGCCATGGGCTCGTCGGCGGCCTACCTCTACAGCGTGGCGGGCGTCCTCTTCCCGGGATGGTTCGCCCACGGCGGCCTCGGCGAGCCGATGTACTTCGACTCGTCGGCGTTCATCATCTCGTTGATCCTCCTCGGCCGTCTGCTGGAGGCGCGCGCCAAGGGCCAGACCGGCGAGGCTGTGCGCAAGCTCATCGGCCTGCAGCCGCGCACGGCCAGAGTCGTGCGCGACGGCGTGGAGACGGACGTCCCCATCGCCGCCGTCGCCGTCGGCGACCTCGTGCGCGTGCGTCCCGGCGAGAAGGTCCCCGTGGACGGCGTCGTCGTCGAGGGCGCTTCGGCCGTCGACGAGTCGATGCTCACCGGCGAGCCGATCCCCGTCCTGAAGGAGGCGGGCGACGAGGTCATCGGCGGGACGCTCAACACGACAGGGACCTTCACCTTCAGGGCTTCGCGCGTGGGCAGCGAGACCGCGCTCGCGCAGATCGTCCGCCTCGTCGAGCAGGCGCAGGGGTCGAAGCCGCCCATCGCCCGCCTGGCCGACGTCATCGCAAGCTACTTCGTCCCCGCCGTGATCGGCATCGCCACTGTGACCCTGATCGCCTGGCTGCTCTTCGGCCCCGAGCCGTCCCTCACGTACGGCCTGCTCAACTTCGTCGCCGTGCTCGTCATCGCCTGCCCCTGCGCCCTCGGCCTGGCCACGCCGACGGCGATCATGGTCGGCACCGGGAAGGGCGCCGAGAACGGGATCCTCATCCGCGACGGCGCCTCCCTCGAGACGGCGCACAAGCTCGACACGATCGTCCTCGACAAGACGGGGACGATCACCGAGGGCAGACCCCGGGTCACCGACGTGGTGCTGCTACGCACGACGGACGACGGGGCCGGCGCCACCGATCCCACGCGGGACATACGCCGCCGGCTCGAGCTCACGGAGGACGAGGTGCTGCGGCTGGCGGCGGCGGCCGAGCGCGGCTCCGAACATCCGCTCGCCGCCGCGTTGCTGGCCGCCGCCGAGGAACGCGGCCTTGCGCTCCCGCCGGCAGAGCAGTTCGACGCCGTGGCCGGCCACGGGATCCGTGCCGTCGTCGACGGCCACGAGGTCGTCATCGGCAGCGGCCGTCTGGTCGACCTGCCCCAGCACCCCGCCGTCGACGAGCTGCTCGCCGCCGGCAAGACACTGATGGGCGTCGAGATCGACGGCCGCGCGGCGGCGCTGATCGCCGCCGCCGACACCGTGAAACCCGGGTCGGCGGCGGCCGTGCGCCGCCTGCGCGAGCTCGGGCTCGACGTCGTCATGCTCACCGGCGACGACCGCCGCGCCGCGGCGGCCATCGCCGCCGAGGTCGGTATCGAGCACGTGCTCTCCGAAGTGCTCCCCGACCAGAAGGCCGCCCAGGTCAAGGCGCTCCAGGCCGCGGGCAAACGTGTGGCGATGGTGGGCGACGGCGTCAACGACGCCCCGGCGCTAGCGCAGGCCGACGTCGGCATCGCCATCGGGACGGGCGCGGACGTGGCCCTGGAGGCCAGTGACATCACGCTGATCTCCGGCGACCTCAACGGGGTCGCGACCGCGATACAGCTCTCACGGCGGACCATCGCCATCGTCAAGCAGAACCTCTTCTGGGCCTTCGCCTACAACGTCGCCCTGATCCCGTTGGCCGCAGGCGTCTTCTACCCGAGCTTCGGCATTTTGCTGGACCCGATCTTCGCCGCGGCGGCGATGGGTCTGTCGAGCGTCTCGGTGGTGAGCAACAGCCTCCGGCTGCGGCGTTTCCGGCCAGAGTGAGCGTGACGGGCCCCTGCGGCCTGACGCGCACCGCGTGGGACGCGCACCGCGCGAGGCCCATCCGCAGGCGACGTGCTGCTGCGGTCACATCGGCCATATGCCGGAAGGGGACGCCCCTTCGGGAGCGTCGCCCCTCTTCAGCAAGGTGGCACCCACGATGATGTCCATCATGTGTCGGCTACCTCTGGCGCCTGCGGTCTCTCCGTTTCACCCAGTAGAGCGAGAGCGGGACGCGCCTCATCGATCCCACCTCCTTCCGAACGTCGTGTGACCCCGTGTTTGCACTATCTCTGTAGGGCTGAACATGGCGCCCGCCGCCCCCGGGCGCTTCCGGACGAGCGGCGAGACACTCTCGAGCCGGACCGCCGCACGCCTGTGGGCGGGGCGGCCGGACGCTCTTGGGCCGGGCCGCCGGATACCTCTGGGCCGGGCGGCCGGATGGCGGCGGGGCGGTTTCGACAAGCTGTCGAAACCGCCCCGCCGCCTGTCCAGAACGGCTAAGCGAGGACAGGAACGTCGTGTCCGGGGTCCATTGCCCCGCGACGCGCCGAGATGGGAGCATAGAGTCGCGCGCGAATCGCGCAAGCCATCTCCAGGAGGCCATCGCCGGCATGTCGAACGACCTCGACCGTCACACCATCGGGCACTTCCTGCAGAGTCAGGGCGCCGAAGCTTGGGGCGTGGCAGCGAACGAGCCGGCGCTTCCGCTGGCCCCCGACCTGCCGCGTGCGCTTTCGATCCTGATGCGCATCGACCCTGGCGTGCTGCGCGGCATGCGGCACGGCCCGACCGCGGAGTACCGCGACGAGTACCGGCGCCTCAACCGGAAGCTCGACGACGCGACCGCCTCACTGACCGCCCTCCTTCGTGAGCGCGGGTACGACGCCGTCGCCGTACCGGCGACGGGGTCGGAGGACGACGGGCCCTTCTCTCACAAGGCAGCCGCCACATCGGCCGGACTCGGCTGGATCGGCAAGACCGCACTGTTCGTCTCGCTCGAGTTCGGCCCGGCTGTGCGTCTGGCCACGGTCTTCACCGACCTTGACTTGCCGCCCGGCGATCCGATCAGCGAAGGCCGCTGCGGCGTCTGCCATGCCTGTGCCGACGCCTGCCCGTCCGGCTGCGGTCGTGACGTCCAGTGGCGTGCCGGCATGCCGCGCGAGCAGCTCTTCGACGCGTCGGCCTGCCGCCGGCAGATGTCTCAGTTCGGCGACGTCGAGCCGCAGATCTGTGGCATCTGCATCGCCGCCTGCCCGTTGTCCCACAGGGACTGAGGGCGCGTCTCGAGACTGAGCGCACCCCGCGGGACTGAGCGCACCCCGCGGACCGTTGCCCGTTCCGGCTCGAGCTGCTATCATGACGTCTAATGAAAACGGTTTTCACTTTCAGCAAACCGGAATTAGACCATGGCCGTCAGCGTTGACGACGTCTTCTCGCAGATCACCGCACGAGGCCTGAGGGTGACACGCCAGCGTCGCGCGGTGGTGGCCGCCGTCGCCGACTCAAGCGTCTGTCTCAGCCCCCTGGAAGTCTTCGAGGCGGCGCGCAGAGATTGCCCGGACCTGGGCTTGACGACCGTCTACCGGACGCTCGAGCTGCTCGGTGAGATCGGCGCCCTGCGCCGCGTCCACGGCGCAGATGGGTGCGAGAGGCTGGTCCCGGCCGGCAGCACCCATGGGCACGCCGTGGTCTGTGACTCGTGCGGCCGCGTCACCGAGTTCACCGAGTGCGACATGGGCGACGTCGTGAGGGCGGCGACGCGCGAGACCGGCTACCGGATCACCGGGCATTTCCTGCAACTCAGCGGGCTGTGTGTCGACTGCGCCGCACAAGGCGACGGCGGCGCCCGAACGCCGGCTGCACGACCCGACGGACGATGGAACGAGAAGGGCTCAAGATGAGGCGCGCCCTGGCGCTCGCCGTCGCGATCGCGTTGACGGCGATGAGCGCCGCCGGCGCCCTCGCGGGCTGCGGCGGCGCAAGCGACGACACGCGCGGCGAGACGAGCGCCGGCGCGCTCAAGGTCGTCGCCACGGCGAGCTTCCTCGCCGACATCGCGCAGAACGTCGCCGGTGACCGCTTCACCGTCGCCGCGCTCGTCCCCCGGGGCGCCGACCTGCACACGTTCGAGCCGACGCCGCGCGACCTCGCCATGGTCACGGACAGCGATCTTCTGATCATCAACGGCGCCGGCCTGGAACGGACGTTCGAGGAGTCGCTCCGCGACACCGGCGAGCAGGTGCGCGTCGTCGTCGCCTCCCGGGGTCTCACGCCGCGGACGCCGCAGCCCGGCGAACCGGCCGGCGACGGACCGGGCGACGGTCAGGGCGCTGCATCCGGGGCTCACGAGACCGACCCCCACTTCTGGCTCGACCCCATCCTCGTCAAGACGTATGTGGCGAACATCCGCGACGCGTTCGCCGCGGCCGACCCGGACGGGGCGGCGGCCTACGAAGCGAACGCCGCCGCCTATGCGGAACGACTCGACGCTGTCGACCGCTGGATCCGGGGGCACGTCGCGACCGTGCCCGTCGCCGACCGCAAGCTGCTCATGGATCACGTGGACTTCGGCTACTACGCCGACCGTTACGGGTTCCGCATCGTCGGCGCCGTGATCCCCAGCGTCACCAGCGACGCGGAGCCGAGCGCTCGTCACCTCGCCGACCTCGCCCGTCTCATCAGGAGGTCGGGCGTGAGAGCGGTCTTCGTCGACTTCGGCGAGAACGCGGATCTCGCCCGCCAGCTCGCCGCCGAGACCGGCATCGAGGTCGTCGACGACTTGCGGTCACACTCGCTGACCGGGCCCTCTGGCGAGGCTCCGACCTACATCGACATGATGAAGTACGACACGCAGCGGATCGTGGAAGCCCTGCGGTGAACCCCGTCTGCCACGTGATGACGGCGGCTCTGCGGTCAACGGGGCCGGCAACACGAGTGGAGGCCCGGCCGTGAACGGGGTCGGCGAGGCCGCCGGACAAGCCGTCCTCTACGTCGAAGACCTGCGCGTGGGCTACGACGGCGCCCTGGCCCTGGACGGGGTCACGCTCACGGTCCCGCACGGAGCGCAAGTGGCGGTCGTGGGTCCCAACGGGGCCGGCAAGTCGACGCTCTTCAAGTCCGTGGTCGGACTGCTCCGTCCCCGATCGGGGCGCATCCTCATCCACGGTCGCCCGCCTGGCGACCAGGACGACCCCGTCGCCTACGTGCCGCAGCGCGAGGAGATCGACTGGCGCTTCCCCGTCAGCGTGTCCGACGTCGTGATGATGGGACGCTACGGTCGTCTCGGTCCTCTGCGGCGGCCGCGCCAGATCGACCGGGAGATCGTCGCTCAGGCGCTCGACAGACTGGGTCTCTCCGACCTCGCCTCACGTCCGATCGGCGAGCTCTCCGGCGGCCAGCAGCAGCGGGTCTTCCTGGCCCGCGCCATCGCCCAAGAGCCCCACGTCCTGCTGCTCGACGAGCCGTTCACCGGTGTGGACGTGCGCGCCAGGGAGATGGTGCTCGACCTCCTGCAGTCGATGCGCGCCCGCGACGTCACCGTCCTGGTCTCGACCCACGACATGGAGACGGCCGCACGACGGTTCGACCTGGTCGCCCTGCTCAACCACCGTCTGATCGCCTACGGCGCCCCGGATCACGTGTTCACGCCCCCCCACATCGCGGCGGCGTTCGGCGGCCAGGCGCTCTTCCTCGACGGCATGGTCGTGATCGACCAGTGCTGCCCGGGACACGTCGGCGACGGTGTCGCTCACCGTCACACCCACGCGCGCCGGGACGAGGTCGGGCACGCACCTGACCGGAGAGGGCGGGCGCCGTGATCGACTGGCTCGCGGAACCCTTCACGTTCGTCTTCATGCAGCGCGCGCTGGCGGCCTCGTTGCTGGTCGGCATCGTCTGTTCGATCCTCGGCACCTTCGTGGTGCTGCGTTCGATGGCGTTCCTTGGCGACGCCCTCGCCCACGCCATCCTCCCGGGGGTCGCGATCGCCTATCTGGCGGGCGCGAACCTCTTCGTCGGCGCCCTGGTGGCAGCACTCGTCGTCGCCTTCGGCATCGGCTTCGTCGCGCGCGGCGGGGCGATCCGTGAGGACACCGCCATCGGCATCCTCTTCACCGCCGCGCTCGCGCTCGGCGTGCTCCTCATCAGCACAGCCGGGACCTACGCGACCGACCTCACGCACATCCTCTTCGGCAACGTCCTCGGGGTGACGACGACCGACCTGCGGATCACCGCCGCGCTGTCGGCGCTGGTGCTCGTCGTGGTGTTCGCGCTCTACAAGGAGTTCGTGCTGGCCGCCTTCGACCCGGTCCTCGCGCACACTCTCGGACGCCGCCCAGAGGCGATGGACGGGCTCATGCTCGTCCTGCTCGCGCTGACGATCGTCGTCTCACTGCAGACGGTCGGCGTCGGGCTTGTGGCCGCCATGCTGGTCACGCCGGCGGCCACGGCGTCGCTGCTCACCCGTCGCCTGCCCGCGATGATGGCCGCGGCCGCAGTCGTCGGCGGCCTGTCCAGCGTGGCGGGTCTGTACCTGAGCTACTACCTGGACGTAGCCTCCGGAGCGGCGATCGTGCTCGTCGCGACGGCGGCGTTCCTCGCCGCGTTCCTGTTCGCGCCGCGGCGAGGACTAGTATGGCGCCGGACGACAAGACAGGAACCGGGTATGTAAGTGACATGCGTGATCGAAGCGGAGGACTCACCGGGAGGAGAGAAGGATGGGGCTGACGATCGTGCTGGGCTATGACGGCTCTGACTGCGCCAAGGCGGCGCTGAGGTGCTGTTCGAACCTGCTTGCGGAGGCGAACGGCGGCAAGGTCGTCGTCGTCGTCGCCTTCCAGATGAGCGCCGCCTATGTCCCCACGGCCGGCGTGGCCGGCGCGCCGATGCTCATCGGACCTGAGCTCCAGGACCACATCGAGATGCTGGAGCAGACGGCGCACCAGCAGGCCGAGGAGGCAGCCACGGAGCTCCGCCGCCCCGGGGTCGAGGTGGAGACGGAGGTCACGCCCGGGCCGGCGGCCGAAGCCCTGCTCGACGCCGCCGGCCGACACGCCGCCGATCTGATCGCCGTGGGCACGCACGGCGAGGGGGCGATCTCCGGCGCCTTGCTGGGCTCGACGTCGTACCGCCTCGTCCACCGCAGCAAGGTGCCGCTGCTCATCGCGCCGTTGTGCGACTGAGGAGGCGCGGCGCGCCCACGCGTTCTTGCAGCCGAGGAGGCGCGCGGCGCGCGCCTGACCCGCTTACTTCTTCGCCGCAGGGGCCGCGGCCGGCTTCGGCGCGGCGGCGGGCGAGCCGACGGGCACCACGCCGCCCAGCTCACCGATGACGTTCACGAGCTCGCTGCCAGTCGGGACGACGACCTTGGCGTTGTCGCGCAGGGCACGCTCGACCATCTCGAGGCGCCGCAGGACCTGGGCGTTGCCGACGAAGTACTTGTCGGCAGCCTCGTTGACCAGCTTGATCGCCTCCGCCTCGCCCTCGGCCTGCAGGATGCGCGCCTGCTTGACGCCCTCGGCCTGCTTGATCGAGGCGCGGCGCGCGCCGTCGGCCTGCGTCTCGGTCGCGGTCGCGAAGTCGACGGCGGCGATCTTCTCGTTCTCGGCCTTGACGACCTTGTTCATCGTGTCCTGGACGTCCGCCGGCGGGTCGATCTCCTTC
>JAKPOQ010000028.1 GCA_029547745.1 Actinomycetes bacterium | reverse complement strand
CCCAAGCCGGCGGAGCCGGCGGTCTTCATCGACGACACCACCCTGCGTGACGGTGAGCAGACGGCGGGCGTCGTCTTCTCGAACCACGAGAAGATCCGCATCGCCAAGCTCCTCGACGAGGTCGGCGTGCACCAGATCGAGGTCGGGATCCCCGCCATGGGCGGGGACGAGAAGGCGACCATCCGGCAGATCGCCGACCTCGGCCTCGACGCGTCGATCCTCGCCTGGAACCGCGCCGTCCTCGACGACCTCCGTCACTCGCTCGACTGCGGCGTCGACGCCGTGGCGGTCTCGATGTCGGCGAGCGACATCCATATCGAGCACAAGCTGCGTAAGTCGCGCCAGTGGGTGCTCGACCAGGTGCGTCAGTGTGTCGCTTTCGCCAAGAACAAGGGCCTGTACGTCTCGGTCAATGCCGAGGACGCCTCGCGTGCCGACCTTGAGTTCCTCCTTCGGTTCGGTCAGGCGGCCAAGGACGAGGGCGCCGACCGCCTGCGCTTCTGCGACACGCTGGGCATCCTCGACCCCTTCGACACCTACAACGTGATCAGCTTCCTCAAGCACAACGGTCTGACGATCGAGATGCACACGCACAACGATTTCGGCATGGCCACGGCCAACGCTCTGGCGGGGATCAAGGCCGGGGCGACGTACGTGAACACGACCGTCAACGGCCTCGGCGAGCGCGCCGGCAACGCCGCTCTGGAGGAAGTCGTGATGGCGCTCAAGTACCTGGGCAAGGTGGATCTCGGGTTGCAGACGTCGCGCTTCCGCGAGCTCAGCGAGTACGTCGCCGCCGCCTCCGCGCGCACCATCCCCGCCTGGAAGTCGATCGTCGGCACCAACGTCTTCGCCCACGAGTCCGGCATCCACGCCGACGGTGTCATCAAGAACCCGTTGAACTACGAGGCGTTCGCGCCCGAGGACGTCGGTCTCGAGCGCCAGATCGTGGTCGGCAAGCACTCCGGGTCGCGGACGATCTACCGCAAGTTCCAGGAGTTCGGCATCGAGCTGAACAAGGAGGACTGCGAAGGCATCCTGGCGATGGTCCGCCAGACGGCGGTCGAGCTCAAGCGCGCTCTCTTCGACAAGGAGCTCATGTACATCTACCACGACTATCTGGAGCGCCTCGGTGACGCGGTGCCGGTCGGCATGAACGGCGACGCGGCGGGCGAGCAGCGCGGCGAGGGTCAGGCCGCCCGCAGCGCGACGCCGGAGGCGGGGCGCGCGTGAGCGGCCTGACCCTCGCCGAGAAGCTGCTCGCCGCCCACGCCGGGCTCGACGAGGTCGCGCCGGGGCAGATCGTCGTCACCGACGTGGATGTCGCGATCGCCCAGGACGGGACCGGACCGCTCGCCATCCAGCAGATCGGCGAGCTCGGCGCCGAGCGGCTCGAGGCGCCGACGTGCGTGTTCTTCATCGACCACGCGGCGCCGGCGCCGCGCCGCGAGCTCGCCGACGCGCAGCGCACGATCCGCGCCTTCTGCGCGTCCTACGGCGCGACCCTGAGCGACGTCGAGATGGGCGTCTGCCACCAGCGCGTGGCCGAGAGCTTCGCCCGGCCCGGCGACCTTATCATCGGCGCCGACTCGCACACCTGCACCGCCGGGGCGCTGGGCGCCTTCGCCACGGGCATGGGGTCGACCGACGTCGCCGTCGGCATGGTGACCGGCAAGACGTGGTTGCGCGTGCCCGAGACCGTGCGCATCCACGTCGAGGGCGGCTTCGCCCCGGGGGTGAGCGCGAAGGACCTCATGCTCACCGTCGTCGGGACGCTGGGCGCCGACGGGGCGACGTACGAGGCGCTCGAGTTCGGCGGGCCGGCCATCGCCGCGCTCGGCATGGCCGGCCGTCTCACGCTCGCCAACATGGCCGTCGAAGCCGGCGCCAAAGCCGGCTTGGTGGCCAGCGACGAGACCACGCTCGCCTACCTGGCGGAGCGGGGTCGCGAGGCCGACTGGCGGCCGCTGGCCGCGGACGCCGGCGCGACGTACGAACGCGTCCTTCCCTTCGACGCCGGCGCCGTCGTCCCGACGGTCGCTTGCCCCCACACGGTCGACAACGTCGCCCCGGCGGCGAGCCTCGGCGACGTCGGCGTCGACCAGGTCCTGATCGGGACGTGCACCAACGGGCGCCTCGATGACCTGCGCGCGGCGGCGGAGGTGCTGCGCGGGCGCCGCCGTGCGCCGGCGACGCGGCTGATCGTCACGCCGGCGTCGCGCGACGTCGCGCGCGCCGCCGCGCGCGAGGGCCTGCTCGAGGTCTTCTGGGAGGCCGGCGCCGTCGTGACCAACCCCGGGTGCGGCGCCTGCGTCGGCGTCCACGAGGGCATCCTCGCCGACGGCGAGGTCTGCGTGAGCACCGCCAACCGGAACTTCAAGGGCCGCATGGGCAACCCCGAGGCGGCCATCTACCTTGCCTCACCGGCGACGGCTGCCGCGACGGCCGTCGCCGGCGCGATCCGTGATCCCCGCGACCTGCTCTAGCGAAGGAGGTCCCCATGTCCCGCCAGTACGATCGGCCTCCCGCTCCGGCGATCGACCCGTCGAAGCGCTACGTGGCGACGATCGCCACGGACCTCGGCGACATCGTCGTCGAGCTGTACGCCGACAAGGTGCCGAACACGGTCAACAACTTCGTCTTCCTCGCCCGCGAGGGTTTCTACGACGGCTGCACGTTCCACCGCGTGATCGAGGAGTTCATGGTGCAGGGCGGCGATCCGACAGGAACGGGCCGGGGCGGGCCCGGCTACCGGTTCGCGGACGAGTTCCATCCTCACCTCAAGCACGACGGGCCCGGCGTCGTGTCGATGGCCAACGCCGGGCCCGACACGAACGGCTCGCAGTTCTTCATCACCCGTGTGGCGACGCCGCACCTTGACGGCAGGCATGCCGTCTTCGGGCGGGTGGTCGACGGGATGGACGTGGTCATGGCGATCCCGGAGCGCGACCCGCTGACGGCGCGTGAGCCGGGCGTCGTGATGCGCACGGTGACGGTCGACGAGGAGGAGTGGGCTCTGTGACGGCCTCCGGTACCGGGGCGGCGAAGGGTCCGGCGGACGGCGGCAGTGTCGCCGGCCCACTGCGCGGGCGCGCCTGGACCTTCGGCGACGACATCTCCACGGACCACATCGCCCCGGGTCGCCTCTTCCACCTGCGCACCGATCTGCCCGAGCTCGCCAAGCACGTGATGGAGGATGCCGACCCCGAGTTCGCGGCCCGTATGCGGCCCGGCGACTTCATCGTCGCCGGGCGCAACTTCGGCCTCGGCTCGAGCCGCGAGCACGCGCCGCGCATCATCAAGATCGCCGGCGTCGGCGCCGTGCTGGCGCAGTCCTTCGCGCGCATCTTCTACCGCAACGCCATCAACGTCGGCCTGCCCGCTCTGCAGTGCGACACGAGCGCGATCGCCCAGTACGACGAGCTCGAGGTCGACCTCAGCGCCGGGGAGGTACGCGACCTGACCACGGGGGCAATGGTCCCCTTCGCGCCGCTGCCGTCCGTGATGGTCACGATCCTTGAGGACGGAGGCCTCGTCGCGCATGTGAAGAAGCACGGTGGCTTCGCCCTCCCGGAGGGGTGACATGACCTACACCGTGACGCTCATCCCCGGGGACGGGACCGGACCGGAGCTGGCGACGGCGTTGGAGACCGTGATGGCGGCCGCAGGTGTCCCCATCGTCTGGGAGCGACAGGACGCCGGCGCCGACGCTCTGGCCCACTACGGCACGCCGCTGCCGGATCATGTTCTGGAATCGGTGCGCCGCAACCGGGTCGCCATCAAGGGGCCGATCACGACCCCGGTCGGGTCGGGGTTCCGCAGTGTCAACGTGGCGCTGCGCAAGGAGCTCGACCTGTACGCCTGCCTGCGGCCGGCGAAGTCCCTCGCGGGCGTGCGCAGCGCCTTCTCGGACGTCGACCTCGTCGTCGTACGCGAGAACACCGAGGACCTCTACGCCGGCATCGAGCACATGGTCGGAGAGGACGCCGCCGAGAGCATCAAGATCATCACCCGACGCGGCAGCGAGCGCATCGTGCGCTTCGCCTTCGAGTACGCGCGGAGCCACGGACGTCACAAGGTGACGGCCGTGCACAAGGCTAACATCATGAAGTGCACGGACGGCCTCTTCCTGCGCGTCGCCCGCGAGGTGGCCGAGGGGTACCCCGACATCGCCTTCGAGGACCGCATCGTCGACAACATGTGCATGCAGCTCGTGCAGAAGCCCGAGCTGTACGACGTGCTCGTCCTTCCGAACCTGTACGGCGACATCGTCAGCGACCTGTGCGCAGGGCTGGTCGGCGGCCTCGGCGTGGCCCCGGGGGCGAACATCGGCGCCGAGGCCGCCGTCTTCGAGCCCGTGCACGGCAGCGCGCCCAGGTACGCCGGTCAGGACAAGGTGGATCCCACGGCCATCCTGCGCAGCGGCGTGATGCTGCTCGAGCACCTGGGCGAGGACGAGGCAGCGCGGCGCATGGAGGCGGCGATCGCCGCCGTGATCGCCGAGGGGAAGACGGTGACCTACGATCTCGGCGGTACAGCCGGGACGCAGGCGATGGCGGCGGCGATCGCCGCCCGCGTCGAGGCCTGACGCCGGCGTCGCCGGCGATCTGGCGCAAGGAGGGAGCGATGGACGGGCCTGAGAAGCGCATCAACCTGCATGCCACGCCCGAGCAGATGGCGGGCGTCTACGCCAATTTCGCCAACGTCAGCCACTCGGACTACGAGTTCTCGATCACCTTCGTGCGCCTCGACCATGAGGGCAGCGAGGGCGACGAGCTGCAGGGTGTCGTCGTCTCGCGGGTGAACATGTCCCCGCGGTTCATGAAGGAGCTCATGGACGCCATGCAGGACAACTACAGCAAGTGGCAGGCGGCCGAGAACATCAAGAACCTGCCCGAGGCGCCGGGCCGCGAGTGACACCCCGGCCGTCGCCCTTGTGACGGCAGGACACGGCGGAGCGGGCGGCGGCCCGCCAGAGGAGCGCCGCCGCCCGCCTTTTGCTGGCCTTTTCGGACGGTCGTCCGAACCATTGGCTTGACCGGGGTGTTGCCCGCCCAAGCGCGCTCTCGTAGAATGGCCGGGCCTGTCATCCCCGTTGCGCCGTTCCTGCGTGCGCGCTGCGGCGCATCCGGGGTCGGTTCCGGGACGTCTTCGGGAGGACGCAGTGGACTTCTACCAAGGCAAGGTGCTCAGGATCGACCTGAGCAAGGCCACGAGCGCGGTCGAACCGTTGAATACCGACTGGGCCGAGCTGTACGTCGGGGGCAAGGGTCTGCTGCTCCGTTACCTCTGGGAGGAAGTTCCGCCCAAGGGGGACCCGTGGGCGCCGGAGAACCCTGTCATCCTCATGAGCGGGCCGTTCGCGGGGACGAACGTGAGCACCTGCTCGCGGCTCGTCGTCGGCTGCAAGAGCCCCGCCACGGGGATCCTCAACGACAGTTACGTCGGTGGCTCCTTCGCCCCGGAGATGAAGTTCGCGGGCTACGACGCCATCATCATCCAGGGTGAGTCGCCCGAGCCGGTCGTCGTGACCATCAAGGACGACGTGGTCTCGTTCATCCCCGCCGTCGAGAAGTACTGGGGCATGACGACCTCCAGGATCGAGGAGGCGATGCGTCGCGACTTCGATCCCGCCGCCAAGACGATGTCCATCGGCCCGGCCGGCGAGCGCGAGGTCCTCTGGGCCTGCCTCTCGACCGACCAGTTCCACAAAGCCGGGAGGGGCGGCCACGGGGCTCTCTGGGGCCACAAGAAGCTCAAGGCCGTCTCCATTCGCGGCACCGGTTCGGTGGCGGTCGGCGACGACGCCAAGGTCTTCCTCGACGACATCTACCGTATCCACAAAGAGTACGTGCTCACCGAGGACAATCTGTGGGCCCACGAGGAGGGCACGCCCGTCCTTGCCCAAGTCATGAGCGACGCCGGCGTGATGCCGACGCGCAACTGGTCGTCGGGCACGTTCGAGGGCGTCGAGAACATCAACTCCGATTCTTTTCTCAAGATCCGTACCCGGAACCGGGCCTGCTACCAGTGCGCGATCGCCTGCCGCCAGTTCCACCAGGCCGACGGAGTGGCCGGCGAGGGTCCCGAATACGAGACCATCGCCCTCTGCGGCGGGAACTGCGGCATCAGCGATATCGTCGCCCTGATGAAGTTCAACGCCGCCTGCGACGAGCTCGGTCTCGACACGATCTCCAGCGGCAGCGTCGTCGGTCTCGCCATGGACCTCACCGAGAAGGGCGTGCACGACTTCGGCCTGCGCTTCGGCGAGGTGGAGGGTTATCTCAAGGCGCCGGAGCTCATCGCGAAGCGCGAGGGCATCGGCGCCGAGCTGGCGCTCGGCGCCCGCGCCCTCGCGGCGAAGTACGGTCACCCCGAGCTCGCCATGGAGGTCAAGAACCTCGAGCTGCCCGGCTACGACCCGCGGGGCGCGTTCGGTATGAGCCTCGCCTACGCGACGTCGGACCGCGGCGGCTGCCATATGCGCACCTACCCCATCAACGACGAGGTCGTCGCCGGCACGCTGCCGCCGGACACGCTCGAAGGTAAGCCGCAGAGGATCGTCTGGGGCAACCCGGCTGAGGGCATGATCGGCGAGAACTTCAGCGCCGTGAAGTTCTGCGGCATCTGGTGCGACTTCTGGGCCATCACCCCGGAGCAGATCGCCCAGCTCTTCAGGCACCTGTGGAAGCGTGAGGTGACCGAGGAGGAGGTCTTCCGGGTCGGCGAGCGCGTCTGGAACCTGGGCCGCCTGTTCAACCTGCGCGAGGGCGTCGAGCCGGACGACATCCCGAAGAAGCTCTACGAGGAGGACGGCGCCCACACCACCGGTGCCTCCGCCGGTCGCGCCATCGGGGCCGAGAACTTCAGAAAGGCCCTGCAGGAGGTCTATCAGATCCGGGGCTGGGACGAGAACGGCGTGCCCAGCGAGGCCAAGCTCGCCGAGCTCGGCGTCGACGTGCGCCTCTGACGGCGTCACGCCGGACGAAGGGAGAATGCCATGCCTCACGTGTTGATCTCGAGCAAGAAGTGCACCGGCTGCCACATGTGCGAGCTGGCCTGCAGCGCCTATCACGAGAACGCCTACCGGCCCTCCGTCGCCCGCCTCTTCAGCGAGGTCAACCCGACGACGGCGGCGATCAAGGGCCACACCTGCCTGCAGACCGCCTGCGCCAAGTGCCAGGAGGTCTGTCCCCAGGACGCCATCGTCACCAAAGAGATCACGGTGCGCGTCAAGGGCGACTACCCGTCCCTGGAGAAGAACGGCGAGGTCGTGAAGGGCTACGTCCTCGTCGTCGACGAGGAGAAGTGCACGAACTGCGGCGAGTGCTACGACGTCTGCCCCACGGGCGTCATCCACGAGCACCCCGAGCGTGAGGTCGCCTTCAAGTGCGACCTCTGCGACGGTGAGCCGCAGTGCATCGCCTTCTGCCAGAACCCGCACGTCCTCGCCGTCGACCTCAAGGTCGACCGCATGGACAAGGAGCTGCAGGCGTAGAGCGATGGCCAGGGTGTTCCTGAAGCTGCCGGCCGGGATGACGACGCCTGACGGGCGGGGTGAGATCGAGTGCGACGCCGCCACGGTCCGCGAGGCGATCGAGAAGGCGATCGCCGTCGAACCGCGCCTGCGGCCGCGCATCTTCCGCGACGACGGGCGCATGTACGCCGGCGTGTTCCTCAACGGGCGCAACATCAACGTCCGTCAGGGGCTGGACACGCCGCTCGAGGACGGCGACAAGATGCTGGTCGTCCCGCCGCTCTCGGGCGGATGAGCGGCGAGCGGATGAGCGGATGGGGCGGGCGCGCGGAGGCGCGCCCGCCCCATCCGCCCTGCGTCGCCGCGCCGGTCTGCTAGGATGCTGGGGCGCGTCGCCGCGACGAGGCGACGAAGGAGCAAGCGATGTGCCCCGATGATCACAATCACAGCGGCGAGCGGCGAAAGCATGGCCGCGGTGCCGGCGTCCCTGGAGCCAGGCCGACGGCCCGCGAAGCCGAGATCGACGCCCGCGCCAAGCTCATCGCCGTCAGTTTCGCCGACGCCGTCGCCGGGCGCTGCAGCATGCGTCGCTTCCTGCCCGACCCCGTGCCGCGCGGCGACGTCGAGGCGATGGTCGCCGTCGCCGAACGGGCGGCGAGCGCCGGCAACTCGCAGCCGTGGCGCTTCGTCGCCGTGGAGGACGAGGGCTTGCGCCGCGAGATGGCCGAGGCGGTGCACGCGGCGCTCGACGTCATGGCGGGCCTGCCCGAGTGTCGCGGTCGAGCGCGCGACATCCGCGCCATCCGCAACTACGCGACGTTCTTCGCCGACGCCCCGGTGGTGGTCGCCGTGTTCGTCCTGCCGTACGCGGCGCGCAGCGACGAGCTGCTCGCGCTGCGCGGCCTGAGCAGCGACGAACGCGACCGCCTTCGCCAGCGCCCCGACCTGCAGAGCATCGGCGCCGCGGTGCAGCTCCTCATCACGGCGGCCCATGTCATGGGCTACGGGTCGTGCTGGATGACGGCGCCGGTGCTCGCCGCACCGGCCATCGAGGAGCTTCTGGCGGCGCCGGCCGGCGCCCGTCTCGCCGCGGTCGTGCCCATCGGCCGTCCGGCGGGGCGCCCACGCCACAGCCCGCGGCTGCCGGTCGACCAGGTCCTCTCCTGGCGCTGAGAGGGAGCGAGGAGGCGAAGGAGTCATGACCGGCTTAGGGACGAGGTCTCTTCGGGACGAGGTGTGCGCCCTGTGCGCGGCCGCCCTCGATGGCGCTCCGCTCGCCGAAAGGGAGCTCGAGACGCTGCTCGCGATCGACGACGAGATCCTCGCCGGCGAGGTCTTCGCCGCCGCTCGCCGGGCGCGCGCCGCGCACTTCGGCGACGGCGTCTTCCTCTATGGCTTCGTCTACTTCTCGACGTACTGCCGCAACGCGTGCGCGTTCTGCTACTACCGCGCCGGCAATCCCATGAGTCCGAGGTACCGCAAGACCGTGGAGGAGGTCGTCGCCGTCTGTGAAGGTCTCGCCGCGTCGGGTGTGGACCTCCTCGACCTCACGATGGGGGAGGACCCGGTCATCCATGGCGAGCCCGGCTATCGCACCCTGTTGGACCTCGTGTCCGCGGTGCGGGCGGCGACGGGTCTGCCGGTGATGGTCTCGCCCGGCGTGCTCCCGGACGCCGCCCTGCGCGACCTGCGCGCCGCCGGGGCGGACTGGTATGCCCTCTATCAGGAGACGCACACGCCGGAGCTGTACGCGCGCCTGCGTGTCGGGCAGGCGTTCGGCGCGCGCGCCGCGGCGCGCCGCGGCGCGCGCGCCGCCGGCCTCCTCGTCGAGGACGGCATGCTGACCGGCATCGGCGACACGGCGGCCGACCGCGCGCGCTCGGTCGCGGCGATGCGCGACGAGGCCTGGGAACAGGTGCGCGTCATGACGTTCGTGCCTCAAGAAGGCACCCCGCTTGCCGGCGTGCCTCCGCAAGGCGACCTCGCGGAGTTGCTGACGATCGCCGTCCTGCGTCTCGTGCTTCCCGACCGGCTCATCCCTGCTTCCCTCGACGTCGACGGCATCCGCGGTCTTGAGCGTCGGCTGCTGGCCGGCGCGAACGTCGTCACGTCGATCGTGCCGCCGGCCACCGGTCTCGCCGGCGTGTCGAACGCGGTGCTCGACATCGACGAAGGCTACCGGACGGTCGCCGGCGTGCTGCCCCACCTGGAGCGTCTGGGGTTGCGCCCCGCCGGTCCCGCCGCTTATTGCCTGACGCTGGAGCGTCTGCGCGCCTCCGCGGCGGGACGCGGGTCTGCCGCGTCAGCCGCGGCCGCGCCGCCGCCGAAGGAGGCCCCGGCGTGAGGCTCGCGATCGTCGGCGGCAAGCTGCAGGGGATCGAGGCTGCGTACCTCGCCGCCAAAGCAGGGTACGAGACGGTCCTCGTGGACCGCCGTGAGGCGCCGCCCGCCGCCGGCCTAACCGACCGTCACGTGATCATGGACGTGATGGAAGACGGTGAACGGACCCGTGCCGTGCTTGGGTCTTGCGACGCCGTGCTCCCGGCCTGCGAGGACGACGCGACCTTGGCCTGGCTGGACGCGCACGTGCCGGCTTGGGACGTCCCGCTGCTGTTCGACTTCGACGCATACCGGGTGACGTCGTCGAAGATCGCCTCGAACGCCCTGTTCGCGCGCCTCGACGTGCCGCGACCGCGACCGTGGCCGCAGGCGGGGTTCCCGCTCGTCGTCAAACCCAGCGGAGCGAGCGGTAGCGTGGGCGTCAGGGTCGTCTGCGACGGGCGTGGGCTCGATGAGGCGCGCGGAGCGCTCGAGGGGAAGGGTCACGAGGTCGTCGTCGAGGAGTACGTCGCCGGCCCGTCGCTCTCGCTCGAGGTGCTGTGCTGGGACGGCGTCGCCGTGCCGCTCCAGGTGACGGGTCTCGAGTTCGACGAAGGGTTCGACTGCAAGCGTGTCGTCGCTCCGGTCGCCGAGGGCGACGCCGGCGGGGAGGCGGCAGCCGGCTGGGGCTGCCGCCTCCCCGCCGGCGTCCTCGAGACGTTCGCCGGCGTCACCGTGAGGCTCGCCGAGGGTCTCGGGCTGCGCGGGCTCATGGACGTGGAGGTCATGGTCCACGACGCGCAGCCCAGGGTGCTCGAGATCGACGCCCGCCTGCCGAGCCAGACGCCGACAGCCGTTTACTGGTCCAGCAGGATCAACATCGTCGAGATGCTCACGCGGACCTTCCGGGAGGGCCGCGTCCCCGCTGTGGACCGCGAGCCGAAGCGGGCTTGCGTCTTCGAGCACGTCCACGCCCGGGATGGGCGGCTCGAGGTCGCGGGGGAACACGTCATGGGCAGCGCCCGTCCGCTCGCCAAGGCGCCGGGGTTCTTCGGCGTCGACGAGGCGCTCACCGATTACGAGCCCGGGAGACCGACATGGGCGGCGACGCTGATCGCCGCAGGCCGGACCGTCGCCGAAGCACGCGCCAGAGCGGACGAGGCGGTCGCCGCAGCGGCGGCAGAGGAACGGCTTCAGCTTCGACCTGAGGGTGAGCCTTGTCCCTGAACGCGATGGCGAGACACACGGGGACGATGTGACTCGCTTGACGGAGCAGGATGTTCGCGACCTGGGCGCTCGCGTGGTCGAGTTCGAGCAGAATCTTGTCGCCGCGACGGGGTTGACCCTGCGGGCGCTCGCGCAACGCACCGTCGACATCGACCGGGCGCTGGTCGCGGCCCAGGAGCCGTCCGGCGGCAACGACCACAGGACGGCCCCTACAGCCGCGTCGCCGGCGCCTGCGGCTTCTTTCCCCGACGTTCCCGCGAGCGAGGACGTGCCGTTCGCCGGCGCGCGCATCGCCGCCGTGCCCATCAGCCAGGGCGAGGGGTTCATCCCGGGCTTCTGTGAGGGTGTCGTCGCGATCCTGCGCCACCTCGGCTGCGCGGCGCGGGTGACGGAGGCGCCTGACGTGCGTGGCCTGCAGCAGGCCGTCGACGGCGGCGACGAGGTCGTGTTCGTCGCCGACGACTTCCGCTTCATCGCCTTGAACATCCGTACGGGCGTCTGCGCCGACGACGATCCCGCCACGGCCGACGGCTATGCGACCGCGCTGGCGGCGGCGGCCGGCGGGCTGGCCGGCCGTCCCGTGCTGCTCCTCGGGCTGGGCCCGGTCGGCCGCGCCGCCGGCCGCCGCCTGGCCGCCCTCGGCGCCGACCTCTTCGTCGCCGAGCGCGACCCTGCCGCGGTCGACCGCGCCCGCGCCGACGGCCTCGTCTTCACCGCGGTCGACCTGGCCGAGGGCCTGCGACGCTGCGACCTCGTCTTCGACGCGACGCCGGCGGCCGACATCGTCCATGCCGCAGACCTGCGCCCGGGCGCCATCGCCGCCGCCCCCGGCGTACCGCCGGCGTTCGACGCCGAGGCGCGAGCACTGCTCGGCGAGCGACACATCCACGAACCGCTCGCCGTCGGCGTCGCGGTGATGGCGGCCCGGGCGCTGACGGTCGGGAGCACGCGCTGACGACCGGGAACATGCGTGACGACCGGGACTTCTTGGTCGTCGACCGGCGCCGTGCGCTCAGAGCGCAGCGGAGCCGTCGGGCTTGCGCTATCATCGACTTGGCGCGGGGGCTCGATCGGAAGGATCAGCGTGGGCTCTAAACCCACGCAGGCGGGTGTGACTCCCGCAGTCCCCGCCAATCATGCCTCGGCGGGTGCGCGTGGCGGGGCCGGGACGTACCGAATCACTGCCCGACGGCGAAGCGCAGCGGGATGCGCACCTGGTTGAGGCGCGAACCGTCGGCCATCGAGACCTCGTAGACGAGGAGCGCACCGCGTCGCGCCCCGTGCGTGAGGAACCCGATCTCGACCGAGAACCTCCCGCGCTGGGGGGCGCCGCGTGAAGCCGTCACCGTCTCCTGGGCCAGGATCTCCCCTTCCTCGTCGAGCACTTCGGTCACGAAGGTCGCCTCGAAGACCATGGCGGTGCCGGCCACGGTCAGCGGGCTTCGCACCGTGCCACCGACCGCCGGCGTCTCGACGAAGATCGCCGGCAGAAGGTCGTTCCAGTCGGAGCGTCGTTGACCGGCGTGGAGCATGATCCCCTCGCCGCCGAGCGTCTCGACACGGCCGCCGTCGATGAGGAAGTCGACACGCCGGACCGTACGGAACTGGGTGAGCGTGTAGACGACCTGCGCGACGCGCGCCTGCATCGAGAGGGAGCCGCCGCCCGCCGCGAACTCCCCACTGAGGTCGACGCGCGCCGTCCCACCCTCGACGACGACGCCGTTGAGCGTCGTGCCTGCGGGGATCGCCGTGCCGAGGCCGGCGGCCCTCTCGCGCGCGTTCGGGCCGGCGAGCAGCGCGTTCATGGCCGCCGTGGCGACGGCGGCAGACGAGGGCACCGTCCGGTGACTGACGCCGAGGTGTTCGCCACGCATGAGGTAGACCGAGACGGTCATCCCACCGCCCCGGGAGTCGGACGGCGACGACGCAGTCGGCGAGGCGGTCTCGGTGACGGTCACCGTCGCCGCGGGCGGCGGCGAGTCCTCGTCGCCCTCGCAGGCGCCGAGCCCGGACGCGAATGCGAAGGCCAGGGCGAGGACGGCGGCGACGGTGATGGCCAGGGCGGCGACGGCGCTGACGACGCGTCTCATCGGTCACGCTCCTCTCGGCAACGGGAACCTTGTTCTTCGCCCGACCGGGCGCCAGTCCTGCGCCGAAGATGCTGCGGTCTTGACCTCGCGCGCGCCTCAGAGCGGCTATCATGGGCGAGCGATGACGGTCACGGTGGACAGGCGATGACGGGCGCGGGTGGAACGCGGGTCGTGGACAAGGGCGACTCGGCTGGACCGTGGGACGTCGGCCCGCTGATGCAGCGGGTCGGCGCCTTCGTCGATGCGCGCCTGCCGCGCTGGCATGCGCCGGGCGTCGTGGTCGGCCTCAGCGATCGTGAGCGCACGCTGGGGGTGGCCGCGCACGGGTGGGCCGACCTCGCCGCCCGGCGCCCGATGGCGCCGTCCGACCGTTTTCAGATCGGTTCGATCAGCAAGTCGTTCGCGGCCATCATCCTGCTCCAGGAAGTCGACGCGGGGCGCATCGACCTCCACGCCCCGGTGACGGACTACGTGCCGTGGTTCGCCGTCCGCTCCCCCTTCGCGCCTATCACCGTCCACCATCTGCTGACCCATACGTCCGGCCTCGCGACGGGTACCGAGGCGAGCCTCGACGCTCGTCACGCCCTTTGGCTCCTGCGCGACTTCGCCTGCACGTACCCTCCGGGTGAGCGCTTCCTGTACTCGAACGACGGCTACAAGCTGATCGGCGTCGTGCTCGAAGAGGTCACAGGGACACCGTTCCCCGAACTCCTCGCGCAGAGGCTGCTCGGCCCGCTCGGCATGCGGGACAGCGCGCCCATGATCACCCTGGCGATGAGGGTCACGACAGCGACACCCCACCAGCGCCTCTTCGATGACCGACCGCGTCACACCGGCCACCCTCTGGTCCCGAGCCCCTGGTTCGAGTCGTCGAGTGCCGACGGCAGCATCGTGTCGACGGCGGAGGACATGTGTGTGTACGCGCGGCTGCTCCTGAACGCCGGCGAGGCGCCCGGCGGGCGCGTGCTGAACGAGGACGCGTTCCGGCTGCTGACCACACGGCATGTGGAGGACCCGACGGAGGCCGGCGCGTGGTACGGATACGGGCTCGGGGTCTACAGGGTCGACGGTCGCACCCTGATCGGGCATTCGGGCGGCATGGTCGGCTTCAGCTCGTACCTGATGATCGACCCCGGAGCGGGGCTCGGCGTCGTCGTGTTGATGAACGGCAACGAGGAGCGCCGCGACCTCGTCGACGACGTGCTCGCGGCGGGGCGGGCGGCGGCGGCGGGGCACGTCGTGCCCGCGCCGCCGCCGCCCGCCGACCCGCGCGACCTGGGCGTCGCGGCGCAGGAGTACGCCGGCGTCTACGAGGCGCCGGATCTCGGCGATCCCTCTGCGGCGCCGCGCGGCGGCGATGCGGTCTCCGGTGCGCCCGCTCACGCGGCGAGAGCCGGGTCGGCCGGTGACGGCCGAGACGCCGACTCGCTCACGCTCGTCGGCGAAGGCGGCCGTCTCGTGCTCCGGTACGACGGCGTCGACGTCGTCCTCGAGCGCGCCGGCGTCGACGTCTTCCTCGTGCCGCACCCCGACCTCGACCGCTTCGCCCTGCGGTTCTGGCGTGACGCCGACGGCCGCATCGCGTATGCGACGCACGGTCCGGACTGGTACGCCGGGCCCGCCTACGGTGGCCCGGCTGCTTTCCCCTCCGTCCCCCGCGCTTCCGAAGTGTGCGGCCACTACGGTTGTTGGGACCCGTGGATGAGCCACCTGCGCATCGTCGCCCGGAGGGGCGCCCTGTGGCTGATCGCGCCGTGGGTCGAGGAGCCGGGCGGCGAGGTCGAGCTCGTACCGCTCGCCGACGGCACGTATCGCGTGGGGTGCGAGGAGTGGCGTCCCGACAGGCTTGCGCTCGACGCGGTCATCGACGGCAGGGCGACGCGGGCGGTCTATGACTTCCTGTCCTTCTATCGGGTCGAGACGCTGTGACGTGACGCCCGGTGCGATACGCTGACGTGTGTCCGACAGCGGCTCTCTGACACGCCCGCCGTTGAAGCCCTCTACCGTGACCGGCCGAGATGCCCACCGACCCGAACAAGGCGCGTTACTACCGTAAGCAGGTGCCGCTCTTCCGCCTCGTCGAGAAGATGAAGCTGTGGCCCTCGCGGCGCGGCATCCTCCACGGCGTGCGCGAGTTCGAGCCCCGTGGCCGTCACGCCGTCATCGTGACGCACTGTGGCAAGCGCATGGTCGTGCGCGATTCCAAGACCAGCCGCTCCGCCCGCTGGTTGCGCAACAAGCTCTTCGTCGAGGCGTGCCCGCAGTGCCGTATCCCGGAGTGGAAGCTGCAGAAGTACGCGGCGACGAAGTTCCGCCGTGACTACGGCTCGTTCCTCAGGGACGAAGACGAGTCGCGCGGCTGAACCCCTGACGGCCCGTGCGGGCCGGCCCGTGCGGGCCGACGTCGGTCATGTGCCGGTGTCCTGCACGAAGGCGCCCGTGGAGCGGTCGTAGAAGGACGGGGGCCCGCCGTCCTGACTGCCGACGGGTTCCTTGGCGACGACGCGCCAGGCGTTCCCGCGCTGCACGAGCGTGTAGTCGAAGACCTGGCACAGGGTCGAAGGTTCGTCCTCGGCGAGATCGACGATCTCGCCGGTCCGTGGGTTCCAGCGCCCGGTGGTCTGGACGATGTCGCAGGCAGCGCGGACGAGGAGCTCGCCGCGCAAGGTGCGACGGCGGACGTCGAAGTACACGACGTCGGCGCGACAGGACACGGGGAGACGGCCGTCCCGGAGTCTCGGCGAACGCAGCAGGGCGGCGACGGCGTCGACGTGCAGGGCGTCCTCGAGGGCGGCGCCTTCGGCGAGGGTCATCAGCTCGCGATGCCGGCGGTCCTCCAGCCGTTCCCGGGTCGGCGCCGACAGGTCCGTCTCGCCGTAGCGGTCGGACGGCCACACCAGCCACTTCGCGCTCTCGAAGCGGGCGATCGTGTCGCGTATGGCCGCCTGCGTCCCGTCGTCGGGCGGCAGCCAGGTCCACACGGCCGACGCCACGACGAGGGCGGCGACGACCATGACGGCGAAGCGCCACTGGCCATGCACGACGGCGGCCTTACAGGGCGCGCCAGGACTCGGGCCGCAACTGGACCGACTCCGGCGCCTTGAGCACCTTGTCGAGCTGCGCGAGCATGGCGTCCTTGTCGCGCGGCAGGTGGCCGCCGACGGGCAGGTAGTTCGAGGCGTGGTTCGAGCGGAAGAGACAGTCGCTGACGTCGGTGTGGGCGACGATCTCGCGCAGCTCGCGGAGCATGCCGATCTCGTCGGGCAGCACGAGCTCGCCGCTCGCCACCTTGCGGTGCATGCGCGTCCCGGGGACGAGCATGAGCGTCAGGATGCCGATGTACTCGGGGTCGATGACGGAGAGGGCCTCGCCCGTCGCCCGCCCGTGCGCGAGCGAGCGGGCGGCCCCGGCGAGGCCGAGGATGGCCGTGACCGAGAGCTTCATGCCGGCTTCCTTCGCCCGCCGGCAGCCGGCGATCTGCTCGGCTACCGTGATGCCCTTGTGGATGGCGGCGAGCGTCTCGTCGTCGCCCGACTCGAGGCCGAGGTACACGAGCTCGAGCTTGCGCTCGCGCAGCGAGCGCAGCTCCTCGACGTCCTTCTCGAGCAGGTTCCTGGCCGTGGCGTAGGAGCTCACGCGTTCGAGGTTGGGGAGCTCGGCGTGCAGCAGGTCGAGGATCTCGTGGAGACGGCGGGACGAGAGCGCGAGGGCGTCGCCGTCGGCGAGGAAGACGCGCTGGGCGCGCTCCTTGACCGCCGCCGGCAGCCCTGTGACGTCCTCGACGACCTCGTGCGGAGGCCGCACGGCGAAGGGCTTGTCGAGGTACGTCCCGCAGAAGTCGCAGGTGTTGTTCGAGCAGCCGTACGTGACCTGCAAGATGAGGCTCGTGGCTTCGCTCGGGGGACGGATCACGGCGCCGCGGTACCGCATGCCTGTGAGTGTAGCAGAGGGCGGCTGCCACTCGCCTCGGCATCGCGCCCGGACGCCCGCTCCTTGACAGTCATCCAGTCGGATGAAACGCTTGCCCTAGCCTGTGTGGGCGCGAGCGGGTGCGGCTGATATGCTCCCTGAGCCGCACCCCGCGTGGAGGC
Organism: Actinomycetes bacterium; assembly: GCA_029547745.1. Taxonomy (GTDB): domain Bacteria; phylum Actinomycetota; class Thermoleophilia; order UBA2241; family UBA2241; genus UBA2241. Next base: position 21,928 of record JAKPOQ010000028.1, on the reverse strand, counting down.
GACGGCTGCGAACGACGTTGGGAGGAGTGCAGGGTCATGGCGAACGAAGAGCTCTACAAGGAAGCCTGCGAGGCGATCGTGAACGCCGACCGCGCGGCTGCCGAGGACGTCGCGCGGCGGGCGCTGGCGGCTGGTCTGACCCCCGGTGACATCATGCAGAACGGTTTCGTCAAGGGCATCCAGGAGGTCGGCGAGCTCTTCGAGAGCGGCGAGATGTTCCTCCCCGAGCTGATGATGGCGGCCGACGCCATGGCCGGGGCGACCGAGATCACGAACGCCGCCCTCGAGGTCGGCGAGCAGACCACCAAGGGCAGCGTCGTCATCGGCACCGTGCAGGGCGACGTGCACGACATCGGCAAGGCGATCGTCATCGCCTACCTCAAGGCCAACGGCTACGAGGTCACCGACCTCGGCCGCGACGTCCCCGCTCAGAGCTTCATCGACAAGGCCCAGGAGGTCGGCGCCCAGGTCATCGGCATGAGCGCCCTCCTGACGACGACGATGGAGGAGCAGAAGAAGGTCGTCAAGATGGTGAAGGAAGCGGGCCTCCCCTACAAGACCGTGGTCGGCGGCGCCCCGGCGACCCAGCGCTGGGCCGACCAGATCGGCGCCGACGCCTACGCCGAGGACGCCAACGACGGCGTCAAGAAGATCGACGCCCTGCTCGCGAAGTAGGGGGCGCGGGCGGCCGGGGAGATCCCGGCGGGACGGGGAGGCGCGGGGGCGGGCCATATGGCCCGCCCCCGCGCCTCCCCGAGCATCTCCGGCCTCCTCGGACAGCTCGTCGTCGGGGGGGCGGTCAGATGTTGAGGCGGACACCGTCCACGTAGGTGAGGCTGCGGCCGCCGCGCTCGATGTTGGGGTAGACCTCGCGCACCATCAGCAGGCGCTCCAGACCGAACCCAAGGCCTACCCAGGGCTCGGTGATACCGAAGTCGTCGTCCATGGGGATGGGGCCGAACGAGGCGGAGCAGACCTCCTCACCGCCGACCTCGACGTCGAGCATGTCGCCGTAGACCTCGGACGTCGAATGGACGAGGGCGTAGTCGGCGATGCCTGCGGCCTGCATGACCGTCGCGGCGAGCTCCTCGAGGCGCGACCGGCGGGCCTCCATGGGCAGCCCGACCTCGACGAGGTTCAGCATCGTGAACTCGTTGAGGTGGTGGCTGCCCTTGGTGTCGCGGCGGAAGCAGGTGCCCATCTCGAAGATGCCGAAGGGACGGCTCCAGATGCGCCCCAGCTTGCGCATCATGACGTAGAGGTTGGGCGCCAGCATGGGGCGCAGACAGGTTCCGTCCTCGAGCCAGAAGACCTGCTCGCGCAGCGGATGGCCGTGGCCGATGCCCATGTTCACGAGTCCCTCAGCGCTGATGATGTGGGGGGTGACGACCTCGACGAAGCCGGCGCCGGTGACGGCGGCGCGCAGCGCCGCCTGGAGCGCGATGAGGCCGGGGACGCGCCGGTTGCGGCGCAGCTCGTCGAGCTGCGCCCTGCCGGCGCGCACGAGCCCGTCCTCGAGCTCTTTGAAGGCGGCGTCCCGCGCCGCCGGCGACGCGTACGTCGCCTCGAGCTTCGTCGGGTCGGCGCCGAGCTCGCGCAGGCGTTGCGTCTGGGTCTGGGTCAGGCCGATCGGGCCCGGGTCCGTGTCCACGTCATGCACCTCTCTCTGCGTCGCGGGTCCACCCACCGGTCCCGCGCCGGGTCGCCATGTCCGGCCGCCGCGTCATGGTGTCCGGGTCTCGCGTCACGGCCTCTCGCCGCCCCGCTCCGAGGCGAGCGGCGTCCTCGCCAGGTAGTCTGCGAGACCCGCGCGGATCGCTGCGGCGACGCGGTCGACGAAGCCGGGCCGTCGTGCCCAGCCCTCGTCCGCCGGGCTCGTCAGGAAGAGCGGTTCGACCAGCAGTCCGATCGCCTTCGGCTCGCGCAGGATCCCATAGTTGCGCCCGAAGCTGCCCAGGAAGCGGGCGCCGGCGTCGTCGAGCCGGGCGCCGATGTGCTCCGCCAGTCGGCGCCCGCGTTCCGAGAAGTAGTGGCTGCGCTGGAAGTAGTAGCAAGCGGCGCCCTGCGCCTCCGGCGAGTCGTTGCCGTTGGCGTGCAGCGAGAGCATGAAGGCGGCGTCGGCCGCCATGACCGTCTCGGTGCGCTCGTACAGGGGCACGTCCTGGTCGCCGCTACGTGTCAGCACGACTTGGCATCCGTCGGCGCGGAGCAGCTCGTCGAGGCGGAGGACCAGCGCCAGGGCGACGTCCTTCTCGGTCAGACCGCTTGCGGAGACGACCCCGGTGTCGGGACCGCCGTGCCCGGCGTCCAGCGCGACCACCTGCCCGGCGAGCGAACGGGCGGCGACGCGACCGCCGTAGCGGTCGGGGATCTTCTTGCCCTCGCGCCCGGACTCCGCTTTGCGCAGCGCCTCGAGCTTGGCCAGCGTGACCGGACCGACGATACCGTCCGGGACCAGACCGGCGTTGCGCTGGAAGTCGAGGACGGCGCGTTCGACGTCCTCGTCGTACACGCCGCGCTCCGCTCCGGCATTGAACCCGAGCAGATTCAGCTTGACTTGCAGACCGAGCACGTCATCGCCGCGGAACTGGGGCTCGCGAAGGTAGAGGAGGCGGTCGCCGAGTGTGTATCCCGTCTCGACCAGCTCCCGCCACGTGTTGTCGCCGACCTCGCCGTCGACGAGCAGGCCGCGGCGCTGCTGAAAGGCGCGGACGGCGAGCCGCGTGTTCGGCCCGTAGTAGCCGTCGACGCCCTCCCTGCCGAGCTCGAAGCCTTGAGTAAGCAGGCGCTTCTGCACATCCGAGACTTCTCTGCCGCGGTCACCGAGGGTGAGATTGCGCACGTGTTCCGCTCCTGGCGGGAAGGAGAAGGGAGACTTCGCGTCAGTCTACACGAGCCTCACGGGAGGGCCGACCGGCGGCGACGGCGCCGCCGCGTCACATCAAGATCCAGGTGCTCGCCGACGGGAAGGGTCACGCCGAAGGTCCTGGTGAGCTCGGGGTCGTCGAGGAGCGTGTGCCAGTCGAACAGCCATGGCACGAGGATGAGATGGCCTGAGCTCGAGATCGGCAGAGACTCCGTCAGACCCTGTACGATGCCGGGGATGATCGCTTGAAGGACGGTGATCGGGGTGCAAGTCCAGTCTACGAGAGGCTACGGATGCGAGACGGGAGGCCGAGGTGGGCGAGCCAGTAGCGGTCCGGTGGAAGGACGAGGGTCTGCGTTTTGAGGGAGTGACGCCGAACGGCCGCGTCGATCTCGCATCCGGACTCGAACCCGAGGGGAGCGGGATACGGCCGATGGAGTTGCTCGCCGTGGCCTTGGGCGGTTGCACGGCCATGGACGTCCTGTCCATCCTGCAGAAGATGCGTCAGCCGGTCGAGGCGTTCAGCGTCGAAGTGAGCGGCGAGAGGGCGGAGGAGCATCCCAGGAGGTACACGTCGCTCGAGGTCGTGTACCGTCTCAGGGGCGACCTCGACGAAGCGAAGGTGGCGCGGGCCATCGAGCTGTCGGAGACGCGGTACTGCAGCGTCGAGGCGACGCTGCGTCCCGCCGTGCCGATCACGTCGCGCTTCGAGATCGTGCGCTAGACCGTGTGCCCGAGACCGGCATGCGCGCACCCTCTACGCCGCCGGCCCCGACCGCCGTCGGCTCGTACGCCGTCGGCTGGCACGCCGCCGGCTCGTACGCCGCCACGCGGCCGGCCGGTCGCGCAGCGGTTCGCACTATGGGCGGCGTGTTTACACGGTCGCTCCGCGCCTGTAGTATCCGCCGAGGACCGGACTGAGGAGCCTTGTTGGACCGCGACCACGAGCTTTCGGCGGTGCTGGCCGACGATACGCGCTATCGCATCTACCGCGCCATCGCCGAACAGTCGGGGGCGGAAGTCACCGTGGCCGACGTCGCCAGGCGGTTCCATCTGCATCCTAACGTGGCCCGCATGCACCTCTCGAAGCTCGAACAGGCCGGCTTTCTCGCCACCGACTTGCGCAAGACCGGCGGGGGCGGACGCCCGGCGCGCCTGTACCGGCTCAGTGACCGGGTCCTCACGTTCGGCTTCCCGCCCCGGCGGTACGAGTTGCTGGCCCGGCTCGCGCTCCAGGCCGTGGCGGAGGACGGGTCGATCGAGAAGGCCTGTCGGGCGGCGCACGAGGTGGGCATAGCCGAGGGGCGCCGCCTGGTCGTCGGGCGGCGCCGCCCGCCGCAGACGCGGGACGAGATCGCCGCCGTCGTGCGAGCCGTCGCCGAGGAGCAGGGTATGCTGCCCGACCTCGCCTGGCACGAGGACGGCCTCCACATCACCGTCCGCAACTGCGTCTTCCGGGAGCTTTCGGGCGCCGACCCGGACCTCGTGTGCGGCATGCACCGCTCGTTCCTCTGCGGCCTCGTGGAGGTCGTCATGGCGACGTGCGGGCCGGTCTCGTTCTCGGCCGCCGAGACGTCGATCAGTCGTGGCGCCGACTGCTGCGAGCTCCTCTGCACGCCGGCGCGCCCGGTAGGCGAGGGCGAGCGTGCCTGATAGGGACGGCTGAGATGGGCCTGGACAACCTCGGCCTGGACCTCGTCGAGGCTACGATCGCCCGCGCTCTGGCGCGCGGCGGCGACTTCGCCGAGGTGTTCGTCGAGGACCGCGACGGGCTTACGTTGCGCCTCGAAGACGGCCGTCTCGAGCAGGTCGTCGGGGGCAGCGAGCGCGGCGCCGGGGTGCGGCTGCTGAGCGGCGAGCACACGTACTACGCCTACACCGACGTGCTGGACGAGGCGTCGCTGGCGGCGGCGGCCGACGCCGTCGCCGCCGCCCTGCGCGACGCCCGTCCCGCGACGTCCGTCATCGACCTCGGCGCCGTGCGGAGCGATGCCGGACGTCATCCGGTGAAGGTGCCGCCCGACCGGGTCGACGTGGCACGCAAGGCGGCGCTGGTCCACGCCGCCGACGACGAGGCGCGCGCCGCTGGGGCGGAGGTCGCGCAGGTCGTGGCCGGGTACGCCGACGTCCGCCAGGAGGTGCTCATCGCCAACTCGCTGGGCGACGTCGTGCGCGACGCCCGGACGCGGACGCGGCTGAGCGTCCAGGTCGTGGCGCGTCGTGACGGCATCATCCAGACGGGCCATGAGACCCTGGGCGCCAGCGCCGGCTTCGAAGTCATGGACGAGGCGGCTGTCCTCGCCGTGGCGCGCGCCGCGGCGGGCAAGGCGATCGTCATGCTGGACGCGCGCCCGGCGCCGATGGGGACCATGCCGGTGGTGCTCGCCAACGGGTTCGGCGGCACCCTGTTCCACGAGGCCTGCGGCCACGGCCTTGAGGCCGACGCCGTCGCCAAAGGGGCGAGCGTCTATGCCGGCAAGATGGGCGAGATGGTCGCGGCGGCGATCGTCAACGCTTTCGATGACGGCACCGTCCCCAACGGCTGGGGGTCGCAGGCTTTCGACGACGAAGGCGTGCCGACGCAGAGGACGCAGCTGATCGAGGACGGTAGGCTGACGGGCTACCTCTACGACCGTCTCCGCGCCCGTCAGCTCGGCGCGGCGCCGTCGGGGAACGGCCGCCGGCAGACGTTCTGTCACGTGCCCATCCCGCGGATGACGACGACCTCCATCGCGCCCGGTGACGCCACTTCCGAGGAGGTCATCGCGGCGACGTCGAGGGGCTTCTACGCGAAGAGCCTCGCGGGCGGACAGGTCGAGCCGGCGAGCGGCGCGTTCGTCTTCGGCGTCGCCGAGGGCTACCTCATCGAGGGAGGGCACGTGACGTCGCCCCTCCGTGGCGCGACGCTCGTGGGGAACGGCATCGACGTCCTCAAGAGCATCGATATGATCGCCGACGACTACGAAGAGAAGTCGGGGATCTGCGGCAAGGACGGTCAGGCCATACCGGTGGGCACTGGGCAGGCGACGTTGCGCATCAGCGCCATGACGATCGGCGGGACCGGGTGATGTTCGAGGTCGTCGACCACATCCTGGAGTTCGCTGCGGCGCGCGGGGCGCGCGAGGTCGAGGTGTATGCCGAGCGCGGCGTCTCGCGCCGCATCAAGGTCTACCGGGGCGAGGTCGAGCAACTCGTCGCCGCGCAGCGGCGCGGCGTCGGGGTGCGCGTCTTCCGCGACGGCGCCGTCGGGTACGCGTCGACCTCGGACCTCGGGGGAGCGGGCCTTGAGAGCGTGGTCGAGCGGGCGGTCGCGAACGCGGCCGCGGCCGACGTGGACCCGTTCCGGGACCTGCCGGCCGTGACGGCGCCGCCCGCCGCCGTGCATCCGTACGACCCCCGGCTCGCGGATGCGACCGACGAGCGCCGCATCGAGCTTGCCCTCGCGACCGAGGCGGCGGCGCTGGCCGCGGACCCGCGCGTCCGTACGGTCGAGGACACGGTCTACGCCGACGGGGACGGCGAGGTCTTCATCGCGAACTCGGCCGGCGTGCGCGGGAACTACAGGTCTGGCCAGTGTTACGTCTATGCCTACGTGCTGGCCGAGCAGGACGGCAAGGTCGAGACCGGGGTGTCGTACGGCGTCGGTCGGGCTCCGGAAGATCTGGACGGGCCGGCCTGCGGCGCCGAGGCGGCGGCACGGGCGTGCCGCCTGCTCGGCGCCCGTCCTTGCCCGTCGATGAAGGCGACGGTCGTCCTCGACCCCTTCGTCGCAGCGGCGTTCTTCGCCGTCCTCGCCTCGGCGCTCACCGCCGAAGCCGTGCAGAAGGGACGCTCGCTGTTCGCCGGTCGTGAGGGCCGGCGGGTCGCCGACCCGTCGCTCACACTCGTCGACGACGGCGCCCACCCGGACGGTCTCGACAGCGCGCCGTTCGACGGCGAAGGCACGCCCTGCCAGCGGACACCGCTGGTGGAGGGCGGTGTGCTCCAAGGCTTCCTCCACGACACGTACACGGCGCGCAAGGCGGGAGTCGCCTCGACGGGCAACGCCCAGCGCGCCGGCTACCACAGCCCGCCGTCCGTGCGCCCCAGCAACCTCATCGTCGAGGGGGTGGCCGTGGCCCGTGACGATTTGGTGGCCGGGATCGACCACGGCGTGCTCGTGACGGACGCCGTCGGGGTGCACTCCGGCGCCAATCCGGTCTCGGGCGAGTTCTCGGTCGGCATCAGCGGCGTGCTCATCGAGGGCGGCCGTATGACGACGCCCGTCCGCGAGGTGACGCTCGCCGGCGACATCATCGCCATGCTCCGGGGCGTGCGCGCCGTGGGCGACGACGCGCGCTGGGTCCCCACGGGCAGCGTCCTCACGCCCTCCGTCCTCATCGAAGGGCTGTCCGTAGGCGGGTCCTGACGGGCCCGTCCGGCTTGCGCCCGCGGGCCCCACGTCCGACTCCGCCACCGCAAGGCACCGCGACAGGAAGGAACGACCGTGACCGAGCTCGGCGACCGGATCCTCGAGGCGAGCTACCTGGAGGGCGACTTCGTCCTCCGTTCCGGGCGGCGCAGCCGCTTCTACCTCGACAAGTACCTCTTCGAGACGCGTCCCGACCTGTTACGCGACATCGCCGGCGGTCTGGTCGCGAAACTGCCCGCGTACGAGCCGTTCGACCTCTTGGCGGGGCCCGAGCTGGGCGCCGTCGCCATCGTCGCCGCGCTCTCGCTGGCGAGCGGGAAGCCGTTCGTCATCGTGCGCAAGGGTGAGAAGGGGTACGGGACGAAGAAGGCCATGGAGGGCCGCGCCGAGCCCGGGCAGCGCGTCGTCGTCGTCGAGGACGTCGTCACCTCGGGCGGAGCGGCGCTGCAGGCGGTCGACAAGCTGCGCGCCGCCGGGCTCGAGGTCGTCGGGCTGCTCTGCGTGGTCGACAGGGAGGAGGGCGGGGGCGCCGCCTTCGCCGCCGCCGGCGTCCCGTTCGACCCGTTGTTCACGGCGACCTCGCTGGGGATCAGGAAGCCCGACTGAGCGCCGTCGCCGAGGTCGCCGGGGTGGCGTCTGGCGCGACGCCACGGATCGTCGGGTGCGACGCGGCGGCCCGGCGGATGTGAGCCGTCAGGCGACGACACGCAGGGTGCGCAGGCTCAGGTCCTCGGGGCCGTGCACCTTGAGCTGCGCGCGGGCGGCCTCGCCGAGGTAAGCGACCGTCTCGGCGCCGATCTCCTCGCCCGGCCCCAGCACCGGGATCCCGGGCGGATACGGGGTCACACTCTCGGCGCTCACGCGTCCCTCACACTCGGCCAGGGGCAACGCGACCGACGGGGCGAAGAACGCCTCGCGCGGCGAGAGGACCTGACGGGTGAAGGCCGGCGGCCGCAGGCGGAGCCACCTGGCGGCCGCCTCGCGGCGACCGCGCGCGTCGGCGAAGCGGGCCGCGTAGTCGCGCAGGGCGTCGACCAGGACGCGCATGTCCTTCCTCGAATCGCCGAAGGTGACGTTGAGGATGACGGCCAGCGGGTCGGCCGCCTCGACGGCCACCGCGTAGTCGTCGCGGAGGATCGTCTCGAGCTCGGTCCCGCTGTGCCCGAGGTCGAGCGCCGAGATCGTCAACCGCGTGGGGTCGAACGCGGCCACGCCCTCGGCGGCGAGGACCTCATGACCGAGGCAGCGCAGCCCCTGGATCTCGTTGATGCGCTCCCGCGCCCACTCGGCCTCGGCGATCGCCGCGCGCCAGAGCTCGGCGCCGTGCGTCGCCATCTGCTGGCGCGCGGCGTCGATCGACGCGTACATGAGGACCTGCGGGCTGGTGCTCTGCGTCATCTTGACCATGCTCTCGAGGCGGGCGAGGTTCAGGCGCTTGCCCCGCGCGAGCAGTACCGCCGACTGGGTGAGGCCGCTGAGCAGCTTGTGGGTGCTCACGACACAGGCGTCCGCGCCCGCCGTCATCGCGTCGACGGGCAGGTCAGGGCAGAAGCAAAGGTGAGGTCCCCAGGCCTGGTCGACGATGAACGGCACGCCGACGGCGTGGGCGGCACTGGCGATGGCCGGCAGGTCGGCGCAGAGGCCGTTGTAGGTGGGCGACGTGACGAACATGGCCTTCGCCTGAGGGTGAGCGCGCAGGGCCGCGACCGCCTGCGCGACGGTGACGTTGAGCGGGATGCCCCAGACGGGGTCGACGGCGGGCTCGACGTAGACCGGCGTCGCTCCTGCGTAGATCAGGGCGTTGAGCAGCGACTTGTGGGCGTTGCGCGGGACGATGAGGGTGTCCCCCGGTCCCGCGATGGCGAGGACCAGCGCGTGCACGCCGCTCGTCGAGCCGTTGACGAGGAAGTGACAGCGCTCTGCGCCCCAGGCTTCGGCGGCGTGCTCTTCGGCGAGGCGGACCAGCCCCGTCGACTCGCGGGTGTCCTCGACCGCGCCGGCCATCGCGAGGTCGGCCTGGAGGCAGGTCTCGCCGACCAGTTCGCGCAGTCTTCTCGGGGCGCCCTTGCCGAGCTTGTGGCCCGGGGTGTGGAAGGGAGTGAAACCGCGCCGTCGGTAGGCGAGGACGGCGTCGACGTACGGCGTGTCGTGCTGATCGTGAGGCACGGATCCTCCTGTCGTCGCGTCGCCGTCCGTTGCGGGGGCCGTCGTCGGTCCCGCCCCTGGGGGGGCTGTCGCCGCCGCTCGGCCGCGAATCTGTCGGCCTCGCCCCTGAGGCGACCGTCATCCGCTGACCCTGCTCTCGCGGCGACCGTGAGCAGTGTATCAGCCATGCATACGGCACGGCTCGCGTTCGCCGCGCCTGGGCTCGAGCGTGGCGTGCGGCCGGTGGCCGGCCGCACGCCACGCTCGAGCCCACGTATGATGTGACGGGTGATACACTGAGCCGCGGTTTGCAGGAGAAACCTCAGGTGTCGGAGAGAACCATGGGCCTCGACTCGAGGGTGAGGGTGCGCTTTGCGCCGAGCCCGACGGGAGAGTTGCACGTCGGCTCGGCGCGCACGGCGCTGTTCAACTGGCTGTTCGCGCGCCGTCATGGCGGCGTCTTCGTCCTGCGCAGTGAAGACACCGACGCGGCGCGCTCCAGTCGCCGCTACGAGGAGGCGATCCTCGAGGACCTCCGCTGGCTCGGGCTCGACTGGGACGAGGGTCCCGATCGAGGCGGGCCATACGGTCCCTACCGGCAGAGTGAGCGGCTGGAGGCGTACCGCGCGGCGGCGGCGCAGTTGCTCGCCGCCGGGTACGCCTACCACTGCTTCTGCGATCAGGAGCGCCTCGAGGAGTTGCGCGCGCGGCAGCGCGCTGCGGGCGCGCCGCCGCGCTACGACCGTCGCTGCGCGACGCTGTCGCAGGTCGAGGTCGAGCGCCGGCTCGCCGCCGGCGAGCCGGCAGCGGTGCGCCTGCGCGCTCCCGGGCGCGAGACGGTCGTCGACGACCTCCTGCGGGGGCCGGTGCGCTTCGGTCCCGACGCGTTCGGCGACTTCATCATCGTGCGCTCTGACGGCGTCGCCGGCTACAACTTCGCCGCCGCCGTGGACGACCGCGACATGGCGATCACGCACGTCATCCGCGGCGACGACCATCTCGCCAACACCGCCCGCCAACTCGCCGTCTTCACCGCCCTCGGCGTCCGTCCCCCCGCCTATGCCCACCACGGTATGATCCACGACCCCGGGGGCGGCAGGCTCTCCAAGCGGTACGGGGCGACGGCGGTCCGTGAGTTCCGCGAGGCGGGGTATCTCCCCGAGGCCATGGTCAACTACCTGGCGCTGCTCTCCTGGTCGCACGGCGACGACGAGGTGCTCGACCGCGACCGGCTGGTGCGCGAGTTCGACCTCGCGCGGCTCTCGCCGAGCGCGGCGACCTTCGACCAGGCCAAGCTGGACTGGCTCCAGCACGAGCACGTGATGGCGCTCGACTTCGCCGAGCACCGGCGTCGCTTCGCCGAGCGCCTTCCCGCCACGGTCGCGCCCCAGGCGGCGGCCGCTCTGGCGGCGGCCTACCAGCCGTCGCTCGTCGCCTACGGTGACGCGCCGGCGCTGGCCGCCGCCGTCCTCGACCCGCCGCGGCTCGACGCCGCGGCGCGGCGCCTCCTGACCGACGCGCAGGTCCAGCTCGTCGAGGCCCGGCGCCGACGCGAGCGGGGCCCAGATTGGCTCGAGCCCGAAGCGGCGCGCGAGATGCTTGCGGGATACCGCGCCTGGGGCAAGGAGCGTGGTCTCGCGGCGCGCGACCTGCTCATGCCTCTGCGCGTGGCGCTCACCGGCCGCGAGCATGGTCCCGAACTGCACTTCGTGCTCGCGGCCCTGGAGCGCCGCGAAACGCTGGCGCGCCTCGACCACGCGCTCGCCACGGCGGCGGACGAAGCGCGACCGCCCGTCGCCACCAGACCGTCACCGACCGCTGGAGACCATCTGTGATCCGCCTTTACGACTCGCTCACCCAGGCCAAAGTGGACTTCATCTCGCGCGACGCCGGCAAGGCCGGCATCTACTGCTGCGGTCCGACTGTCTACGGTCTCGTCCATGTGGGGAACGCGCGGCCCTACGTCACGTTCGCCGTGCTGCGTTCCTGGCTGCGGCGCCGGGACTACGACGTCACCCTCGTGGAGAACATCACCGACGTGGACGACAAGATCATCGCGCGGGCGAACGAGGAGGGCCGCACGGCCGCCGAGGTCGCGCGGGAGTTCACCGACGCCTACCACGAGGACGTGGGGCGCCTCGGCGACGCCCTGCGCCCCGACATCGAGCCCCTCGCCACCGAGACGATCCCCGAGATCATCGACCTCTGCAGCCGACTGGTCGCGTCGGGGCACGCATACGAGGCCGAGGGCAGCGTCTACTTCCGCGTCCGCAGCTTCCCCGGATACGGAAAGCTCTCGCGGCAGCGGATCGAGGAGCTCGAGGAAGGGGCGCGCGTCGAGGGCGAGCCCGGCAAGGAGGACCCGCTCGACTTCGCGATCTGGAAGGCGGCGAAGCCGGGCGAGCCGGCATGGGAGAGCCCATGGGGCATGGGCCGCCCCGGCTGGCACATCGAGTGCTCCGCGATGGGGTTGCGCTACCTGGGTCCCGGCTTCGACATCCACGGCGGTGGCCGCGACCTGATCTTCCCTCACCACGAGAACGAGATCGCCCAGAGCGAGGCGGCCGGCTTGCCCTTCGCCCGCGTCTGGATGCACAACGGCATGATCCACTTCGGCGGCGAGAAGATGGCCAAGTCCGTCGGCAACATCTTCCTGCTGCGGGAGGTGCTCGACCGGTACGCGCCGGCGGTCGTGCTCACGTACTTCCTGACGACGCACTACCGCAGCCCGCTCGAGTTCTCGCTCGAGAAGCTGGACGAGGCGAGGGCCGCGTACGACCGGCTGGCCGAAGCGGTGCGCACGGCGAGCTTCCGCATCGACCACCCTGGCGCGGGCGAGGCGCTGCTCGCGGACGATCTCCGGGCGGCGGCGAAGGCGGCCAAAGACGCCTTCGCCGCGCACATGGACGACGACCTCAACACGGCGGCGGCGCTGGGGGAGCTGTTCGCCCTCGCCCGCCGGCTCTTCCGCCATGTCGCCGCCGCCGACGCCGCCGGCAAGGCCGTCGATGCGGACGCGCTCGAAGAGGCCCAGGACGTCATCGTCGACGGTCTCGACGCCCTGCTCATCGGTCTGCCCGATCGCGTGGTGACGACGACGGTCGGGGCCTACCTGCCGTCAGTGGCGGTGGAAGGGGTGCCGGCTTCCGGAGAGGCCGCCGGCGCTGCCGGCGAGCGCGTGTGCACGACCGAGAGCGTGACGCTGCCCTCTGCGGCGCGGCTCGCCCGCGAAGGGCGCTGGGACGATCTCGGACTTCTGTACCGGGAGCGCCTCGCCTGTGGAGACGCGTCCTACGCGTGCGCGTTGCGCGACCATCTCCGCGCCATGAAGGACTGGGCCAGCGCCGACAGGGTCAGGGACGCTATCCAGGCGGCCGGGTTCGAGGTCCGCGACACGAAGCAGGGCACGCAGGTCGTGCCCAGGGACTGAGGACGGTGGCGACCGAGTGGATCTACGGGCGACAGGTGGCGCGTCTGGCCCTGGCGGCCGGCGCGCGGCGGCGAGCCGTGCGGCTCGCCGCGACCGCGCCGGCCCTGCGCGCCCTCGCTACCGACCTGCCTGCGGGTCTTGAGACCATCACCGTCGAGGCGGCGACGCTCGACCGCCTCACGGGGTCGCGCGACCATCAGGGCGTGGCCCTCGAGGTCCCTCCGTTCCCGTACGTCGAGGTCGAGACCCTCCTTGCCGGCGACCTCCTCGTCGTGCTCGACGAGGTGAGCGACCCGCACAATCTGGGCGCCGTCGCGCGCAGCGCGCTGGCCGTCGGATCGGCCGGCCTCGTCGTGCCACGCTATCGCGCCGCGCATGTGACGCCGGCCGCGGTGAAGGCGTCCGCCGGCGCCCTCGAGCACCTCGCGGTGGCCCAGGTCCCCAACGTGGCGCGCTTCCTGCAGCAGGCGAAGCGCGCCGGCCTCTGGGTCTACGGCGCGAGCGCCGAGTGCGCGACACGATACACCGACCTCGACCTCCGCGATCGCGTCGTGATCGTGCTCGGCGCCGAGGGCCATGGGCTGCGGCCGCTCGTGGCACGGGCCTGCGATGCGCTCGCCGCCGTGCCCATGCAGCCGCCGGTCCGGAGCCTCAACGTCAGCGTCGCGGCGGCGCTCTTTCTCTTCGAGGCGGTGCGTCAGCGGGGGGCGGACGAGACCGGCGATCCCGGGAGCGCGCGTGCCGGTCGCAGGGCCGACAGGGGGGGACGAGCCGGTTCGTGAGCCAGACGCTCTTCATCGTCGACGGCTACAACGTCCTCCACGCCCTGTTCCCCGGCATCGCGCGCGACGAGCTTTTCGCGCGCCGTGACTGGCTCACCGACCGGCTCGCCGACCACGTCGCGCTCCTCGATGCCGCCGCCGTCCTGGTCTTCGACGGCGCGGGCCCTGTCAGCACCAGCAGCCATCCGATCTCCGGCGCGCCGGTCGAGGTCTGCTTCGCCGGCGGGCGTTTCACCGCCGACACTTTGATCGCCCGGCGGATCGCCGAGCAACCGCCGGACGTCGCCATCGTCGTCGTGAGCGCCGACGCTGAGGTCCAGCGCACAGCGGCGCGCGCCGGTGTGCGACGCATGACCCCCCGCGAGCTCGGCGCCGCCCTCGCGCACGGCCCCGACGACGATGCGGCCGCGCAGGCTCTTGACTCTGCCCGAGACTCGACTAGAATGCCTTCACGGCTTGAGGATAAAGTAGACCCTGAGACTTTACGTCGGCTGGAGGACCTCAGGCGCAAGCCGCGATGAACCGCCCTCGGCGGGTAGCTCGCCGGTTTGCAGGTGTATCGAACGGAGGTGGGGGATGAAGGCTGCGCGTCACCGAGACTCCGGGCGCGGCTCAGGACCCGCACGCAACGTTCAACCTTATGCCGAGAGTTCTGACCTTGCCCTGGTCCACGCGTATCGCCGAGGGAGTCAGGCGGCGCTCGACGCGCTCGTCCAGCGCTACTACCAGTTCGTCCGTCTCAAGGCGAGCTCGTACTTCATCGCCGGCGGCGACGCCGAGGACCTCATCCAAGAGGGGTTAGTGGGCCTCTTCAAGGCGGTCCGCGACTACCGCGACGACCGTCAGGCGTCGTTCCGCAGCTTCGCCGAGCTGTGCATCACGCGCCAGATCATCACCGCGATCAAGACCGCGACGCGGCAGAAGCACGTGCCGCTCAACGGCTACCTGTCGTTCAGTCAGGCGCCGAGCGACGTGGCCGACGATGGCGAGTGCTCCCTGGCCGACGTCCTTCCCGGCCCGACGACGCACGACCCTCTCAGTCAGGTCATCTCGTCGGAAGAGATCGACAGCCTCATGGGGTGTCTGACGCGCATGCTGTCAGACCTCGAGGGGCGCGTCCTGCGCCTCTACTTCAACGGCCTCTCGTACGAGCGCATCGCCGCCCAGCTCGGCTGCGACTGCAAGACGGTCGACAACGCCCTGCAACGAATCAAGCGCAAGGTCGACACGCACCTCGAGAGTCGCAGGGTGGTGTACTGACCATACTGACCACTGGTCTCTTCCGGCGCGTTCAGAACGTCATCAGGCTGACGTCGTACCCCTGCTGCTGCACGAGCAGCTTGAAGTCGTGCGGGTTGGCGGCCACCGAGGCGGCGTCGCTGAGCGTGATCATGTTGTCCTCGTAGAGCTTGAGCAGCGCCTGGTCGAAGGTCTGCATGCCATAGAAGTCGCCTTCGGCGATCGCGTCGTGTACGAGGTGTGCTTGCTCAGGGTCGAGGATGAAGTCGCGGATACGGTTGGTGCAGATCATGATCTCGACGGCGGGGACGCGGCCCTGTCCGTCGGCGCGCACGAGAAGGCGCTGCGAGATGATCGCCTTGAGCGTGCCGGCGAGCATGATGCGGACCTGTTTCTGCTGGTGCGGGGGGAAGAAATCGATGATGCGGTTGATCGTCTCGGTCGCATCGATGGTGTGCAGGGTGCTCATGACGAAGTGGCCGGTCTGGGCCGCGGTGAGGGCCGCCTGCACGGTCTCGGTGTCGCGCATCTCGCCGATGAGGATGACGTCAGGGTCCTGGCGCAGCACGTACTTGAGCGCTGTCGCGTAAGAGTCGCTGTCAAGACCGATCTCACGCTGGTTGATGATCGACTTGCGGTCCTTGTGCAGTACTTCGATCGGGTCCTCGATGGTCACGATGTGACGGCGCATCTGGCTGTTGATGTGGTCGATCATCGCTGCCAGCGTGGTCGTCTTGCCCGACCCGGTGGTGCCGGTCACCAGCGTCAGACCACGGGGCTCGAGGGCGATGCGCTTGATGATCTCCGGCAGGTGCAGCTCCTCGAAGGACGGCACCTTGGTCGCCACCTGGCGCATCGCGATGCTGATGCTGCCGCGCTGGCGGAAGACGTTCACGCGGAAGCGACCGAGGTCGGGGACGGAGTAAGCGAAGTCGATCTCGTTGTGCTCTGAGAACCGCCTGATCTGCTTGTCGGTCATGATCGAGGCGGCCACGTCCTTGGTATCTTCGGGGGTCATCGGCGGCTGGTCCATGAGGCTGAGCTCGCCGTCGATGCGCAGGACCGGCGGGCTGCCCGCCTTGAGGTGGAGGTCCGAGGCGTTGCGCGTCTTCATCTCGGCCAGCAGTTCATCGATCGGTTTCACGTCTCGACCTCATGGTTGAACGACAGTCACTTGCCCTCTATGTCGGCACTTGGCCGCGAAGCCTTACCTGTCTCGCGCGGAGCGATCTTCGTACTGCCGGACGAGCGGCGATGATGTGCCGCCGGGGCTGATGGTCATGTCCTCCATAGCCGATGTTCTCCGGACGCACAAGGGCTGGACGGTCCTTCGGCCGTCCAGCCCTTGTGCAGGCGCGGTCCAGCCCTTGCCGAGCCGGGCAGCGTCTGTCGAGGCGGCGCGGGCGGCTCTCTTTAGAAACGGCCGCCGATCCAGGCGCCGCCGATGGAGCCGTAGCTCACCACGGCGCCCGTGTGCGGGGCATGGATCATCTGGCCGCCGCTCACGTAGATGCCGACGTGGTAGCTGTAGCTGGCGCCGCCGAAGAACACGAGGTCGCCGGGTTGCAGCGAGTCGAGCGGGACCGGCGTGCTGGCGTGCTGCTGCGCCGTGGCGCCATGAGCGAGACCGATGCCGATCTGCGCGTAGCAGTACATCGTGAGGCCCGAGCAGTCGAAGCTGCCTGGGCCGGCGGCGCCATACACATATGGCTTTCCGATCTGAGCCTGCGCGAGCGCCACGACCTCGGGGTGTCCGGGCCCGCCGGGATCGACGACGACCGTCCCGCCGCCGGACGAGGAGGACCCGCTGGTGGCGCTCAGCGCTTCACGCTCCGCCTGCCGTTGGGCTTGCTCTTCGAGCTCTTTGATCTGGGCCTTGACGCCGGCCTGCATACGCTCGAGCCTTGCCTCGAGGTCCTCGACCTTGTCCTTCTGGGTCTTGGCCTTGGCGACGAGCTCGACGGCGGCCTGCTTGTCGGCCTCGAGCTTGATGCGCCGGTCCTTGATGTCGGCCTTGTACGCGGCGATCGACTTCATGGTCGCAACGTCGCTCTTGCCGAGGCGCTCCATGACGTCGAGCTGGGTGACGAGCTCGTCGAAACTGTTCGTCGAGAAGAAGACGTCGACGAAGCCGACGTCGCGCGCCTTGTACATGGACACGGCGCGCGTCTCGAGCTGCGCCTGGGCGAGCTCGAGGTTGTACTCGGCCACCTTGAGCAGGCGCTGGTTGTCGCGGATCTGCTGCTTGACGGTGGCGAGGCTGTCCATGGCCTGGTTGTAACGCTCGACGGCCATGTCGACCTTGGGATAGAGCTCCTGCAGACGGGCGGCGATCTCGCGCGCCTTGGCGCGCTTCTCGGAGAGCGGTGTGGCGCCCGCGGCAGGGGCCAGAGTGAGGGTAAGGATGAGGATGCTGAGGAGAAGGAGGAGCGGGGCGACTGCCCGTCTCGTGCCGTTCACTGCATCGCCTCCCTTCGGGTGCGCCGGCGAAAGACCTGAGCGCCCGCGTCGAGGTGAGCGGTCAAAACGCTACATTCACGGACGGGCCGCGCCTGGCGGCCGCCCGACATCGGCCCGGGACCATAGCACCTGACGCCTTCGCAGGCAAGTCACGGATGCCCGCTAGTGGCGCATCGTGGCGCCTTGTGGCGGCGCGGCCGGGCGCCACCGCGGCAGCCGCTTGATGGCCTCGATGAACGCCTTGTTCCGCTCGTCGCGGCGCCAATTGCGGATGATGACCATGCCCCAGCTGTGGAAGAGGAGCTGCTTCGTGAAACGGAAGGTGAACACGTAACGGAGCCATTGGCGCAGCGAGTAGAAGCGCATGTAGCCGCGCAGGACCTCCATCTGGAGCTCGTAGGGCGTCATCTGCGCCGGGGTGAAGACGACATGGTGGGCGTCGTAGAGATGCCAACGCTTGTCGAAGATGCGGCCGGCGGCATCGAGGTCCTCGAACTGGGGAGTACCGGGCAGCGGGGTGAGGATGTTGAGCATCACCGTGTCGATGTGGTTCTTCATCGCGAACTTCACGGTGTCACGCACGGTCTCGACCGTGTCGGTGTCGGCGCCGAGGACGAACATGCCGTGGCTGCGGATGCCGTACTCGTGCAGCACCTTGATGGCGCGCTCGACGTCGGCGACGGTCTGCGCCTTGTCGAAGGCGTCCAGCGTCGCCTGGTTCACGGACTCAAGGCCGAGGTAGACGAGCTCGCAGCCGGAGCGCCGCATGAGGTCGAGGAGCTCCGGGTCGCGGACGACGTCGGTGCGTACCTGCGCCGACCAGGGGATGACGAGGCCGCGCTCGATCATCATCGTGAGGAGCTGCTTGAGGCGCTTCCTGTCGGCGGCCATGTTGTCGTCGTAGAAGAAGATCCGCTTAGGTCGCTTCTCTTCGATCTCGGCGATGACGCTCTCGGCGCTGCGGAACCGGTACTTGCGTCCGAACATCGCCGTCACCGAGCAGAAGTTGCAGGCGAACGGGCAGCCCCAGCTCGTCATGATGGGCATGGTGGAGAGCTTCTTCTCGGCGCCGACGATGAGTCCGAGGTCGGGGAAGGGCAGCTCGTCGAGGTCGGGACAGCGGGGGCGGGCAGGGTTGTGGACGACGGTCCCGTCGTCGTGATACGAGAGCCCCGCGATAGAGGCGAGGTCACGGCGACCTTCGAGGGCGTCGACCAGCTCGAGCATGAGCTGCTCGCCGCCCTCGCCGCGGGCGACGTAGTCCACGTGGTCGAGCGCCTCGTCGGCCAAGAAGGTGACGTGCGAGCCGCCGATGACGACCGGGATGCTCCGCGCCCGCATCTCGTCGGCGATCTCGTAGGCGGTCTCGGCTGTGGACGTCGTCGTGGAAAGGCCGACGAGGTCGGCGGAGCGGACGTCGTCCCAGTCGACCGGAGCCATCTGGGGAGAGTAGATGAGCACGTCGTGGCCGGCGGCCTTGAGCGCCGCCCCGATGATGGGCAGGCCGAGACGTGGCAGGAACACCTTGGACCACACGTTCATGCCCGGAGGCTCGGGCTCGATGAGTCGGATCTTCATGGTCCTCCTTGCGTGTCGTCCGCTCCAGTCGCTGGGCGCACGCCGGGGTCGCGGGCAGGGTGATACATCCGCGTGATTCTAACGCACCACGACGGACGGCGGGCGTCGCCGGCGCCGAGCTCTGGTGGCGTCTCCGACTCCGGACCCGGCGGCGTGTCGTCCGGGCAGGAGCGGCGGCCCGCGGGCGGAGGGGAGCGTGTCAGAGGAAGAGGGAGATGAGGAAGTAGGAGAGCGCGCCGACCGCGCCCGCCGCCGGAAGGGTGAGCACCCAAGCGCCGACGATGTTCCCGGCGACGCCCCAGCGCACGGCTGAGAGGCGCTGCGTCGACCCAACGCCCATGATGGCCGCCGTGATCGTGTGGGTGGTGGACACCGGGATGCCGAAGTGCGTGGCGATCTGTATGACCGTCGCCGCGCTGGTCTCGGCGGCGAACCCGTGGATGGGGTCGAGCTTGATGACCCGGGAGCCGAGCGTGTGGATTATCCGCCAGCCTCCGGAGTACGTCCCGGCCGCCATCGCGAGGGCACAGGCGAGCTTGACCCAGAAGGGGACGACGAAGCGGTCGATCTCGTTGCTGGCGAACAGTGCCAGCGTGATGATGCCCATGGTCTTCTGGGCGTCGTTGCCTCCGTGCGACAGGGCCATGAAGCCTGCCGAAAGCGGCTGCAGGGTGCGGAACCAGCGGTTGACCGGAGCCGGCGGCCACTTGTGCACCAGCCAGGTGAGCCCGGTCATGAGGAACCAGCCGCACACCAGACCGATCACCGGCGAGCCGACCATGGGGAAGATGACCTTCTCGATCACGCCTCCCCACAGCACGCCGTCGATCCCGGCCTTGGTGATCATGGCCCCGATGAGCCCGCCGAACAGGGCGTGCGAAGAACTCGACGGGATGCCGAAGTACCAGGTGATGAGGTTCCAGGCGACGGCGCCGACCAGTGCTGCGAGGACGAGCGGCAGGGTCACGAGATCGGTGTCGACGAGCCCTTCGCCGACGGTATGGGCGACGCCCGTGTAGAGAAAGGCGCCCAGCAGGTTGAGCCCAGCGGCCATCAGGACGGCGACGCGCGGCGAGAGGGCGCGCGTCGACACCGAGGTGGCGATGGCGTTGGCGGTGTCGTGGAAGCCGTTCGTGAAGTCGAAGACCAGGGCGAGGGCCGTGATCGCGATGAGGAGCAGCACAGGAGCCCGTCAGGTCACTTGTGCTTAAGCACGATGCTCTCGATCACGTTGGCCACATGCTCGCACTCGTCCACCGCCGACTCGAGGGCGTCGTAGATGTCCTTCCACTTGACGACTTCCCGCGTGTCCATCTCGTCGTCGAACAGGGCCGCCATGGCCTCGCGGCTGATCCGGTCACCCTCGTTCTCGAGGCTGTTGACACGGATGATGCGGTCCATGAGGTCGGTCGGCTTCTCAAGGTCGTCGATGATCTGGTGCAGGACATGGGCGGCTTCACCGATGACGTGTGCCTGGCGGCGAGCGTATTCGGTCGGTCCCTGGACCCGGTAGAGCAGCATCTCGTCGACGGCCTCCTCGATGTTGTCGAGGACCTCGTCCATGGTCGCCACGAGGTCATAGATGTCCTCGCGGTCGATCGGCGTGATGAACGACTTGTTCAGACGCTTGACGATGTCGTGGAGGATCTTGTCGCCGACGTGCTCGTGCTCGAGGATGGCGGCGGCGAGGGATTTGGCGTGCCCGTAGTCCTCCATGAACCTGACGAGAAGCTGGGCCGCCTCGTCGAGATTGGCCGCGAGGTCCGAGAAGAGACGGAAGTAGTCGTGCTCCTTCGGAACGAGACTGAGTCTCACGGCGGGCTCCTTTCCCCTACCGGCCCGTTGCCGCGCGCGTAATGCTATCCCACCGGCAGGTGGGCGCAACCTCGCCGCCGCTCGTCGGTGGGCGTGGAGGAGCGAGGGCTCGGTCGCTCCCGGCGTCGCCGTCGCCTTTGTGAAGACTTGTTAAGAACTGCGAGCCGGTCGCATGGTCGGTTTGCGGGTCGAAGGGACCCTGAGGGCCGGCGTGATCGGAAAGCGGAAGGCGTCGGAGCGATCCCCTTCCTCCCGCCAGGAGCGGCGTGGAGCAGGGATTTCCGTGGAAGAGCAGGCGGCCCCGGGACGGGCCGGGGCCTGATGCGGCCGCGCCGCGGCGGCCGCATCAGGGCGGCCGCCGCGGCGCGGCCGTGTTGCCCCGGCTCTTGCGCCCATGTCGACGAGTGGTTATGCAGACTTCATCTCGGCGCCGGACGCGCGATGGGGATCGTGGATCGTCTGCCGGCGCCTGCACGTCGGCGAGATGCGGGACCATGACGTCACGGTCCCGTTCTTGCGCTTGTCGTGCGAACTGGGGGAGCGGATGCACGAACGGCATGGACGGGGAGCGGCAGGGCGCGGCGTCGCCCGCGCAGCCGGCGCAGCCGCGCCGGAGCAGCCCGACCATGCCCTTCCTTCCCCTATTGTCCTTCCCGTCGTTACCGGCGGCGCAGCGGCTTGCTCCGGCCCGCGCATGAGAGCCGGTGGGTCCTCGTCGAACGCGACGCTGGGGGTGGTCCGCATTGGCTGAAGTCGCTACTGTCCGTCTGGAAGCCCACAGACACAGGCGATCGCTCCCGCCGGGAATGGCCGGCCCCCTGTTGGTCGCCCCGATGGCGTTCTGGATGGTGGCTTTCTTCCTGGTCCCGCTCGTCCTGATCCTGCTGTACAGCTTCGGTACGCAGTCGGCGTATCAGACGGGGGTGAGTCTCGGGTTCGACACGGAGTGGTACCGCCGCATCTTCACCGAGCCGGCCAACCGCAAGGCCTTCCTGCTGACCGCCGAGATGGTGATCGGCAACACGGTGGGCTGTCTCGTCATCGGGTACCCGCTGGCCTACTTCGTCTCCGCCAAGTCCGGGCGCCGCAAGACCCTCTTCCTGCTCCTCGTCATGATGCCGTTCTGGACCAGCTTCCTGATCCGCGCGTACTCCTGGATGACGATCCTCGGCAACGGCGGGCTCCTGAACGGGTGGCTCAAC
>JAKPOQ010000011.1 GCA_029547745.1 Actinomycetes bacterium | reverse complement strand
CTCGATGAACGACAGCCGCTCGCGGATCTCGCGATACTCGGGAAGATAGCGGCCGGCCTGGCGCATCAGCCACACGGGCGTGACATCGACCGGGCGGCGCGCGCAAGCGTCGAGGAAGCGCAACGTGCCCACCCCTTGGGTTTGCGCGGCGGCCCGCCGCGCGGGTATGCCATTCTAGCAAACGCGCTCGACGGGCCGCCGCGCCACCCGCCCCTGCGCCCGCACTACCCGCGCATGCGGCAGCCCAACGCGCACCGCTCGGGACTCGTTGCCGCAGTCGCTCCGAGCAGCAGCCGCCTCGGTCAAGACACGGGGCGATAGCCTTCGCCCAGCGCCGCGTTGCGGCACGTGTGGCAGGCCACGATGGGCGTCACACGACGCCGCGGAGAGACGAGCAGGTAGCGCTGGGAAGGCTCAGGCAACTGGACCCCGCACAGCTCGCAGCGGACGATGGACGCGACCGCGTGGTCCGGGTACTCCTCGCCGATGATCGCATCGTCCTGGACGACTGGATGGAGCGGACGGATCCGGGCCATGATCCCTCCTCGTCGTCGCCTGAGCACCACTTAAGACTGGCGCTCGGCGAGGCCGGAAGATACCGAAGTGATGCCCCGTTCTCGCCGCTGCGTAACCAGGCTGGCCGGCTCGGACCAGTCTCCACCTCTCGCCGGGGGCCTGGTCGCGACCGGCGCTCCTGTCCCGACACTCGCTTGCGGGGCGCAGCCTGACCGCACAAGGACCCTTCCACGAGACTGGGAGTCGTCGGGACGCGCCACGCCCCACCGAGGTGACGTCGTCGCGCCCGGCAACGTTTCCCCCGTCCCTCTTCTAACCCAGCACCTGACGAGAGCCGATAGAGGTAGGGACGACAGCAAGCGGTGCCGAGGCAGCGAACAGGTCCTGCGACCGCCGGCCTCGCACCATAGTGACAGGAGGAGCCATGCGCAGGACGATCCTGGCGACGATTGTCGCCGTTCTCACGATGCTGACCTCGGCGGGCGCGGCCCTCGCGCGTGACCTCCCTAACCCACGCGACCCCGACGGCGGGCCGCCGGGCGAGCGCGCGGGCAGCGCCGGCGTGGTCATGGCCCGCGAGCACTTCGTCCCCCTCGGCATCAAGCTCGCCGGCAGCGCCGTCGTCAACGGTCACGTCTACGGCTTCACCGGCGTGCCACACGAGAACGTGTGGGTCTATTGCGAGGCGCCCGACGGTTCCGCCACGGTGTGGGGAGACACCAAGACCGACACCAACGGCTTCTACAGCTTCTCCGGCCTCCCTGCAGTCGTCGGGACCGGCTACATCGAGGCCGCGGAATTCGAGCAGGGAGGGGACTGGTGGTGGGCGCGGCGCCCCAACGCCTCGTGGAGCGACCCGGGTCCGACGGCGTTCGACTGGCACCAGGGCGCTGTCAGGACCCAGGTGCGGCGTGCCGGTCCCGCCCAACTCCACGGTTCGGGCTGGAACGACTGGGAGCGCGTCGATACCACGCTCTACGGTGAGGATGTCCAGTCGCGGATCGATGCCGGCTCGCCTCTCCTGAACATGGCCGACGAGGTCGTCGAGGGCAGCACCTATGTACCCCCGGCGAGCTACAGCTATGGCGCGACCTACTTCTGGGCGAACCAGGGCCTCGAGTACCCTGTCGACGTGACTGTCACCGCAGGTCACGTCGCCAGCCAGACGCTGTCCGTCGACCAGAAGGACGCCCAACACATGGGGATCAACACCTCGTCGTCGTACTGGAAGTCGGGGAAACCGGGCACCAAGGTGACGATCGGCCACTGGCAGTTCCCGGCGGGCTGGACCCTCGACTACTACGGCTGGGCCGATGCGCCCACGCAGGCCTACACAGAGTACAAGGACGCGACGACCACGGGCGGCTCCTTCGCGATCTCGGTGACGATCCCCAAGAGCGCCCCGGTGGGTTACGACTACAACCTCGGCTTCGACAGGAAGGACGGCGTCCTCTCGCTCTACGACTCCTTCCAGGTCTGCACCCTGAAAGCGACCAAGGCCGCGGTCCGCAAGGGCGGCGCCGTAAAGCTGAGCGGCGTGATCCCCACCGAGGGCCACTGGGGGAAGACGACGGGCAAGAGCAAGCTCGTGACCGTCTACGCCCGGACGAAGGCGGCCTCGGCGGCGCCGACCGCCTGGGACCCGGCCAAGCAGGGCTGGACCAAGGTCGGCCAAGCCAAGGCCAACGGCCTCGGCGCCTACACGACCGGAAACCTGCGCCCCAAGCGCACCACCTGGTACGTCGTCCGCTATCCCGGCGACGCATGGTATTGGGGCGCCTACACCTCGGTGCTCAGGGTGCGGGTGTACTGAACCCGCACCAGCCCGCAAGGCGGGCAAGCAGACGCCCGCCGGCGTGAGCCGGGCGGGCGCCGCGAAGAAGAGGCGCGGAGGGGCGGCTGCCTGCGGCAGCCGCCCCTCCGCGCCTCTCGTCTCCCCCGGCGTTTCTCGTC
Organism: Actinomycetes bacterium; assembly: GCA_029547745.1. Classification (GTDB taxonomy): domain Bacteria; phylum Actinomycetota; class Thermoleophilia; order UBA2241; family UBA2241; genus UBA2241. Next base: position 13,819 of record JAKPOQ010000011.1, on the reverse strand, counting down.
TCGCCCACTGTCTCTCGTCTCACCCAGCCTTATCTGCAGTCGGAGCTGCATAAGCAGACTTGATTTGCATGATTAGGCTCGTTTATCGAGAATATCGGGGTCGTCTCCGACCGCGAGGGAGCTCATGAGCAAGAGGTTCACGAAGACACCGGACACACCGCGCATCGACGGCGGCGTGCTGCTCTTTCGCAGTTGCCTCGTCAGTGCCGAGTACCCGGGCGTCGAAGCGTCCACCAAATGGCTCTTCGAGCGCTTCGGTATCGAGTACATCGTCGACCCCGAGCAGACGTGCTGCACCGGCCTCGGCTACTATTCCGACCTCATCCCCATCCAGACGACGGTCGCCCTCGCGGCGCGCAACGCCTGCGTCGCCGTCGACGGCGATCACCCCGTGATGAGCTACCTCTGCTCGACCTGCTACGCGATCAACAAGAAGGCGCGTAACATCCTCGACGTCGCCGACTACCGGAGGCAGACGAACGACGTCCTCGCCAAGATCGGCCGGCAGTACGACGACCGCGTGTCCGACACCGTCGAGCACAAGCATGTGCTCGACGTCATCTGGGGCGCGCACGAGTCGGTCCCCGGCCTCGTGCGCCGCCGCCTCGACGGCGTCAAGGTCGCGACGCACCCCGCCTGCCACTACTGCAAGGTCTTCCCCGACGAGACTATGGGCGACAACGAGAACTTCATGGTCCCGGAAGAACTCCTGACGCCCGCCGGCGCCGTGCCGACGGGTGCCTACAACGAGAAGACGCTGCACTGCGGGGCCGGCTTCAGACAGAGGTTCGTGAACCCGTCGATCTCGCTCGCTGTCACGCAGCAGAAGCTGCGCCGTCTCGCCGAGGAGCAGGTCGACGTGCTCGTCCACATGTGTCCCAACTGCCACGTCCAGTACGACCGCTACCACGACATCATCGCCGCGAGCAGCGGCGAGGAGTACCCGTTCGTGCATCTGCACGTCCAGCAGCTCCTCGCCCTCGCCCTCGGCGCCGACCCCGAGAAGGTCGTCGGCGTGCAGTCACACACACAGGACGTCGAGCCCTTCCTCGAGCGGATCGGCGCCCGCGGAGACCGACGCCAGAGGACGACCGTTCCTATGACGGGGACGGACACCGAGGACGACGGGGGTGCGCGGAAGAAGGGCACCGAAGGCGCGCAGGACAAGGCGACCGAAAGCGCGCCGGAGAAGGCGGCCGAAGGCGCGCCGACGGCGAGCGGCCGGAGCGCGCGGCCGCAGGCGGGCGCGCGATGAGGGCCGGGGTCTTCATCTGCGAGTGCGGCGGCAACATCTCCGGCGTCGTCGACGTCGAGTCGCTCGCCGGACATGCCCGCACCCTCGACGGCGTCGTCGAGGTCGCCGTCAACCAGTTCATGTGCGGGACTGAGGGGCGCGCCCTCATCGCCGACGCGGTGGAGGAGCGCGGCCTCGACCACGTCGTCATCGCCTCGTGCTCGCCCCGCTTCCAGGGGCCGACGTTCGAGCGCATCGCCCGCGAGCTCAAGCTCGGCGAGAACGCCGTCGCCTTCGCCAACGTCCGCGAGGGCTGTTCCTTCGTCCACCGCGACATGCCGGACAAGGCGCAGGAGAAGGCGAAGCGCATCGTCGAAGGCGCCGTCGCCCGCGTCCGTCACCAGAGCGACCTGCCGCGGCAGCGCACCTTCCTCCACCGCTCCGTGCTCGTGGTCGGGGGCGGCATCGCCGGCATGACGGCAGCCGAAGAGCTCTCCGGCGCCGGGCTCGACGTCCACCTCGTGGAGCGCGAGCAGTCGCTGGGTGGTTTCATGGCGCGGCTCGCCAAGACCTTCCCGACCGAGGACTGCGCCATGTGCTCGCTCGCGCCCCGTCTCACCTCGACGGCGGTCGATGGGCACATCCACATCCACACCCTCACCGAGGTCGACGAGCTCACCGGCCCGCCGGGTGAGTTCCGCGTGAGGCTGCGCCACAAGCCCCGCTACGTGAGCGAGGCGTGCGTCGGCTGCGGCGAGTGCATCGCGGTGTGCCCCGTCAAGCTTCCCAGCCACTACGACCTCGGCGTCTGCGAGCAGACCGCGATCTCACGGCCGTTCGCCAACGCCGTGCCGAGCACGTTCGCGATCGAGAAGAAGGGCTGGAGCCCGTGCAAGAGCGCCTGCGCCGTGCACACGTCCGCCCAGGGCTACATCGCCCTCGTCGCGGAAGGCCGCTTCGAGGAGGCCTACCGGGTGGCCAGCGAGCCGAACCCGTTCCCGAGCGTCTGCGGGCGCATCTGCACGGCGCTCTGCGAAAGCACGTGCTCGCGCGGCGAGGTGGACGAACCGATCGCCATCGCGGGGATCAAGCGCTTCGTCGCCGACACCGTGGGGCCGACGCTGCCGGTGCAGCCGGCGCCGGTCATCCACGACGACGTCGTGGCCGTCGTCGGCGCCGGCCCCGCCGGCCTGACGTGCGCCCGCGACCTCGCCCAGTTGGGCTACAGGGTCACCGTGTTCGAGGCCCAGGAGGTCGCCGGCGGCATGCTCCGTACCGGGATCCCCGACTACCGCCTGCCGCACGACGTCCTACAGCGGGAGATCGACCAGGTCCTCGCTCTGGGCATCGACCTCAGGCTGGGCCAACGTGCCGGCCGGGACTTCACCGTCGACGGCCTGTTCGACCAGGGCTTCAAGGCCGTGTACCTCGCCACCGGCCTGCAGAAGAGCGCCGAGATCGAACTCCCGGGCGGCGACCTGGAGGGCGTCACCCGCGCCGTTGAGCTTCTTCGTGAGTTGAACCTCGGCGGCACGCCGGCCGTCGGCGACAAGGTCGTCGTCATCGGCGGCGGCGACGTGGCGCTCGACGCGGCGAGGAGCGTCATCCGCCTGCAGCAGCAGCGCGGGATCGATCCCGACGTGACGCTGGTGTACCGGCGCACCCAAGTCGAGATGCCGGCCAACGCGAGCGAGCTCGAGGAGGCGAGGGAGGAAGGTCTGAAGGTCGAGTTCCTCGTCCAGCCGGTGGAGATCCTGAGCGAGAGTGACGACGAGGACGCGGCCGGGCCCGGCCAGGGCCCCGCCAGCCGCGTCACGGGCATCAGATTGCAGCGCTGCAAGCTCGGCGAGCCCGACGCCTCGGGCCGGCGGCAGCCAGTCTCCGTGGAGGGCTCCGAGTTCGAGCTCGCCGCCGACACCGTCGTCTTCGCCGTCGGGCAGGCGCTCGTCGACGATTTCGCTCAAGGCTGTGAGGGCCTCGCGATCGAGGGCGGGCAGATCCGCATCGACCGCGAGACGATGATGACCACGCGCGAGGGGGTCTTCGCCGGCGGCGACGCGGCGGCGGCGGGCTTCTTCACGGCGATCGAGGCCATCGCCGCCGGCCGCCGCGGCGCCGCGGCGATCCACAACTACCTGCGCGGCGAGCGCCTGCTGCCCGTCTGGAACGAGGTCCGCGACACCGCGCGACCGAGCGCCGAGGAGCTCGACGGCATCGAGATCGGGCAACGCGTGCCGATGACGATGGTCGACGGCCTCGTCCGGCGCGCGGACTGGGCAGAGGTAGGCAAGGGCTACTCCGCCGAGGAGGCCGTCGCCGAGGCGAAACGGTGCCTGAACTGCGCGGTCTGCTCCGACTGCGGCTCCTGTGCGCGCGCCTGCCCATCGGGCGCGATCGACTGGGACCAGCGCGAGACGACGGAGGAGATCACCGTCGGCGCCGTGATCCTGGCCACCGGTCACCGGCAGTTCGACGCCGCCCGCAAGATCCCGCTGGGCTACGGCCGCCACGCCAACGTGATCGACCAGGGTCAGCTCTCACGGCTCCTGTCGGCGGCCGGCCCGACCGAGGGTGAGCTCTTCCGGCCTTCCGACGGCGCTGTGCCGAAGCGCGTCTTCATGCTCCAATGCGTGGGCTCGCGCGACGTGACGAGTACCGGCAACGCCCACTGCTCGGCGATCTGCTGCCTGTTCGCCACCCTGAACGCGTCACTCATCCGCCAGCATTACCCGGACACCGAGGTGACCATCGGCTACACCGACCTGCGTGCCCCCGGCAAGGCGCACGAGGAGTACTACCGCCTCGTCCAGGAACGCGGCGTGCGGTACGTACGCGGACGCGTCGGCGAGATCCTCGAGGAGAAGGACGGCAGCCTGCGCGTGCACCTCGAGGACACGATGACCGGCCGCAAGCACGAGGAGGTCTTCGACCTGGTCGTGCTCTCGGCCGGTCTCGAGGCCTCGGACGGCACGCGCGACATCGCCCGCGTGGCCGGCGTCCAGACCGGAGCCGCCGGGTTCATCCGCGAGGACCACCCCAAGCTCCGCCCGGTGGACACCCAGCGCACGGGAATGTTCGTCTGCGGCACGGCGCAAGGGCCGAAGAGCATCCCCGACTCGATCGCCCAGGCGAAGGCGGCGGCGGCGCGGGCGATCGCCATGCTGTCGAGCGGCTTCACCATGACCGCCGCCCAGGTCGCAGCCAGCGACCCGGCCGTGTGCATCGGCTGCGGCGTGTGCGAGACGGTCTGCCCCCAGAAGGCCGTCGTCCTGACGACCGGCGCCGACGCGCACTCGATCGTCGACCCCAGCATCTGTCGCGGCTGCGGCATCTGTGCCGCCGAGTGCCCGACGGGCGCCATCCAGCTCGGCGGTTTCAGCGACGCCGAGGTGCTCGCGGAGGCGACGCTCAGATGACCGCGGAGCGCTCGAACCACGATCGGACGACGGCAGAGCCTTCAGGCAGTACTCACGTGACGGGCGACCGCTCGATCGTCGCCTTCTGCTGCCGCGAGTGCGCCTACGCGGCCGCCGACGCGAGCGCCAACGCGCGCACGTCGCTGCCGCCCAGCGTCCGCCTCGTGCTCGTGCCGTGCACGGGACGTGTCAGTCCGCTGCACCTTGTCACGGCCCTCGCTGAGGGCGCCGACGGCGTCATGGTCGCCGGCTGCCTGCTGGGCCAATGTCACTACCGCGAGGGCAACTTCAACGCCGTCGACAGGGTGGCGTTCGTCCAGCGTCTCCTGGAGAGCGTCGGTGTGGAACCCGAGCGCTGCCGGATGTTCACGATGAGTGCCGGCGAGCCGCCCAAGTTCGTCGCCGCGGTCAAAGAGATGGACCGCGTGATCGGTGCCCTGCCGCCGCTGCAGCGCCATGACACGAGCATGAGCGAAGATGCGGGTGATGCCGCGGAGCCTGCGAAAGCCGCCGTCCGAACGAGGGCGGCGACGCCTGCGAAGGCCGCCGCTGCAACGAGGGGGGCCGCCTGATGCCGCTCACGAACCGCGGCCACGAGATCCTCGGTCGACTGCCGACCGCGCGGCCGCGCACGAGCAGCGGCATCGGCTGCGAGATCGTGCGTCACGAAGAGCTCTGCGTGGGCTGCGGCACCTGCGCCAAGAACTGCCCCTCCGGCGCCTCCCGGCGCGGCGACACGTTCGACGTGTGGCAGTTGCTCGACGCTCCGGCCGGCAGCCGGCGCGGCGCGCTCGGCGCCGCCCTGCGGCGCATCGCCCGCCGCGAACCGGCCGGCCCCATCGAGGTCCCGCCGCGCGTGACGGTGTACCGCACGATCGTCTACGACGCCGAGCTCTGCCTCGGGTGCGGCACTTGTGCCCGCAACTGTCCGGCGGACGCCATCGAGGCACTGGCGCCGAAGCTTTCGATGACGGGTGACGCCACGCCGACGTTGCCGACGACCGGGGGCGGAGCGGCGACGTCTTCGGCGACCCCCAACGCAGCGGCGCCGACGCTCGCGGGGGCAGCAAGCGGCGAGGTGACGCCGTGAACGATGTGCGCAGCGGTACGGCGGCGGCGGGCGCGGGCGCGATGGCGGCCGCGACAGCGGCCGGGCCGCGCCCGCGCGTCCTCCTCTGCGAGTGCGCCGGCACCATGGCGAACATCGACTTCGACCGCCTCGCCGCCGCCATCGCCACCGAGGCTGAGGTCGTGCGCGGCGCGCACTGGTGCGGGCGCGAGGGTCGGGCGCAGTTGCTCGAGATCATGGAGCGGGGCGACGAGCGCCGCCTCATCTTCGCCGGTTGCTCCGCCGACTTCGCCGCCCGCCGCTTCCAGAAACTCACCGCGCGCGGCCTGCGCATGGAGGTCGCCGACATCCGCGAAGGCTGCTCGTGGGTCCACGGCGACGACGTCGACGCGGTCACGCGCAAGGCCTTGAGTCTCGTCGAGGCCGCCGTCCGCTTCCCAGCCACGACTGCGGACGTGCTCTCGCACGGCAGGCGTGAGAACTCCGTGCTGATCATCGGCGGCGGCGTCGCCGGCACGCAGGCCGCCGCCGAACTCGCCCAGATGGGTCACCGGGTCGAGCTCGTCGAGCGGCGGCCGTTCCTCGGCGGCCGCGCCGCCCGCATCGGCACCGTCTTTCCCACGAACGACTGCGGCCAGTGCCTGCCGACCACCGACGACCAGCCCGGCGTGCGCAAGTGCTTCCACCGGAACGAGGCCATCGACCACCCGGATCTGCACATCTGGCGGCGCACCACGGTCGAGTCGGTCAACGGTCGGCCGGGAGACTTCGAGGTGACACTCCGCCGTCTGCCCAACATGGTCACCGACGCTTGCGTCAACTGCGGGCTCTGCGAAACAGTCTGCCCCGAACCGGCCGCGGAGCCCGGGACCAAGGCCATCTTCCACGAGTACTACGACGGCCGCGTCGTGCGCACCATCGACCTCGACGCCTGCAGCTTCTGCGGCGCCTGTGCCCAGGCGTGCCCGGTCGATGCCATCGACTTCACGCAATCGCCGGAGCGGGCGACGGTGCACGCGGGGGCGATCGTCACCGCCACCGGCTGCGTGCCGGCGCCGCACGACTACGTCTCGTACCTCGGCTACGGGCACGACGGGGTCGTGACCCAGGTCGAGCTCGCCGAGATGCTGCCCGCGTGGGAAGAGCAGGCGGCGCTCGGTCACATGCCGGCGCGCGAGGTCGTCATGGTCCAGTGCGCCGGCTCGCGCGACCGCCGCTACCTGCCGTACTGCTCGCGTATCTGCTGCATGATCGCTCTCAAGCACGCGATGCGACTGAAGAAGCTCTTCCCACGCATGAAGGTGACGGTCTGCTACCTCGAGCTGCGCACGGCCGGCATCGGCTACGAGAACTGGTTCCTCGCGGCACGGCGCGCTGGCGTCGAGTTCCTGCGCGGCACGCCGCCGGAGGTCCAGTTCGACGGCGACGGCCGGCCGGTCATCGAGGTCGAGGACGTGACCGCGGCGCGCAAGTCGGTGCTGCGTCCCGACCTCGTCGTCCTCTCGACGGGCCTCGTCCCGCCGAGCGAGACGGCGGAGATGGCTCATGTGCTGGGCATCGAACTTGACGAGGACGGCTTCATCGAGATCCTCGACCGCAAGAACCGGGCCACCGAGACCGCCGAGGGCATCTTCGTGTGTGGTTCCGCGGCGGGCCCCAAGGCGCTCATCGAGGTCAGCACCGAGGCCTCGGCGGTGGCCAGCGAGGTCCACAACTTCCTGCGTTCGGCAGGGCGGCGCGGCGCCCCGGCGTCGGTCGTCGACGCCGCGTCCTGCGTCGGCTGCGACGTCTGCTCGACCCTGTGCCCGTTCAACGCCATCACGCTGGTCGAGCGCCCCGCCGACGCCCCACGCCCGGCCGAGGTCAAGGACGACGGCAAGCTCGCCGTCATCGACGCCGGCGTCTGTCGCGCCTGCGGCATCTGCGCGGCGAACTGCCCCGAGCTCGCCATCACACACCACCAGGACGACGCCGCGATCCTCGGCCGTCTGGCCGCGCTCACCGCCGGCGTCGACAAGCCCATCGTCGGCTTCTACTGCAAGGAGTGCGCGGGCGCCGCGATCAGCCTCGGCGGACAGCACCGGGACGCCTACCCCGAGACGGTCCGCCTGATCGAGCTCCCGTGCCTCGGTCGCGTGAGCGCTCTGCACATCATCGAAGCGGTACGGCTCGGCGCAGCCGGCGTGTTCCTCGCCGGCTGCGCCGAGGACCGCTGCCACTACCGCAGCGGCGACGCCAGCGCCGCCGAGCAGAAGCGCATCGCCGAGGAGCTTCTCGCCGAGGCGGGCCTCGAGGTGCCCATCGAGCAGTGGCACCTGTGCGCCGTCGACCGCCTGAGCGTCGCCCGACGCATCCGCATGTTCCACGCCAGGGCGACCCACGACGAGGCGACGCTCGAGGCTCTCGAGCGCGAGCTGCAGACGATCGGTGGGCACGGCTTGCCGGGCGGCGCCGTGCTCGCCGGCGCCGTGAGCGCCTCCGGCGGCGGCGCCTGCGCCGCCTGCGAGGGAGGTGAGTCGGGTGCCCACGGCCGCTGACCGCCGCTCCGGACCCCCCACCGACGAGCCGACGAGCACCACGAGGTACCCGGACGAGGTCCTCGACGAGATCGCCGAGCTCGCCGAAGAGTGCAGCATCTGCTACCAGTGCGGGACCTGCACATCGGCCTGTCCCACCGCCCGCGACCTCTATCGCGGGCCGCGCCGCCTGGTGCGCCTCCTGCTCGCCGGCGAGATCGACGCCCTGTTCGCCGGCGACGACCTGTGGCGCTGCTCCGAGTGCGGCGCCTGCACGGACGTCTGCCGCATGGAGATCGACGTGGCCTCGGTCCTCGCCCGCCTGCGCGCGCTGGAGCGCGTGTATGGGCGGCAGCGCTGCCCGGAGCGCGCCGCGGCCGAGGCCGCGGCGCGCCGGCTGGCGCGCCGTCCGCGCATCGAGAACACGGCCTTCGCCGCCGCGATGGCCGCGCACGGCTACGTCCCGCGCGACGTCGTGGGCGCCGCCGAGGCGGGGATGAAGATCGTCCGCACCCGGCTCCCCGGCGGAAAGCGGGCGACGGCGGCCGTGCCGCCGACGCGCGCGGACCGCGCCCGGGCTCCCGGCACGGCCGCTCGACCGGAAGGCGAGGGAGTGACCCTGCCGTTCTACGCCGGCTGCTCTCTGCCGCAGGACGGGGCTCTGCACGCCCTCGTGCACGAGGTGGCCGCCGGATTCGGCGTCCGCCTCGACGAGGCGACGGACGCCGGCTGCTGCGGCCACCCCAGTCGCGGCGCGGTGCCGGCGCAGTTCCAAGCCGACGGCCGGGTGTGGACGGCCTGTCCCGCCTGCGACGACGGTCTCACCAAGGAAGGGGTCGACGCGGCCCCGCTGTGGGACGCGCTCGTGGCGCGGGCGCGCCGCGAGGGCTTCGCCCTGCGCGCCCGCGCCACGTCCTTCGTCCCCTACGTCGGCTGCCTCGTCGACCGCGACGCGGCCCTCGCCGCGCTCGCCGACGCCGCCGACCTCGCCGGCGTCGAGATGCGCGTCGCCTATCCCAGCCTGCACAACGCCTGTTGCGGCGCGTTGGGCGGGATGTACCGCGGGGCGACCAAGGGCAGCACTCGGCTCTTGCGGTTCGCCGCCGAGAGCGGCGCGCCGATCGTGACGCCCTGTTCCCTGTGTCGCGACAACGTCCGGTCCGCCGCCCGTCAGATGCGCCTTCATGTCCCCACGTACTTCTGGCCCGAGTTCTTCCGGGCCGCCGAGCGTCCCGCGGAGGAAACGTCCCATGCCTGACGAGAAGAAGCCGAATCCATGCGCCGTCATCGCCGAGGACGCGTTCGCGGCGGCGCCCCAGCGCGACCCCGAGCTCGTCGAAAAGATCCTCAACGACCCGCGCATGCACGATCATAAGGACGGGTTTCTGAGCTGCATCCAGTGCGGCGTGTGCACCTCCGGCTGCCCCGCCGCCCGCTTCACCGAGTACGTGCCCCGCGAGATCGCCCGCCGCGCCCTCGAGGGCGACGTCACCCTGCTCACCGACGACTCGGTCTGGTACTGCTTCTCCTGCTACACCTGCCAGAGCCGTTGCCCGCGCCACAACAGCGTCGCCGTCATCAACCAAGTCATCCGCGGCCTGCAAGTCGAGAGCGGCTACGCCCACAAGCACGTCGAGATGTTCGCCGAGTGGTGCGGCAACTTCTACGACAAGGGCATGGGCGGCGACCCGCACCAGCTCTTCCCCGCCATCGCCGAGGCCTGGGGCGAGAAATGGGCCTCGTACATGGACCACCTGCTCGAGATCCGCGCCGAGCTCGGTCTCGGTGACCTCTACCCGCCGGACGGGGTCGTCAAGGAAGTGCAGACCATCATGGACGAGACGGGCTTCGGGGAGCGGCTCCGCAAGGTGCGCGAGGGCGGCGCCGAGAGCGAGTGAGCGACGCCCGGACGGAGGATCCCATGGCCGCAGTCACCGTCCATCTGCCTGCAAGTCTGACCGCCCCTGAACCCGGATGCGAGATCGAGCTCGAGGCGACGACCGTCGGCGACGCCGTCGCCCAGGTCGTCGCCCGCCGACCCCGGCTCGCCGCGCGCATCCTCTTCGAGGAGCGGCCGCAGGTGAGCTTCGTCCTCAACGGCCGCCAGCTCCGTCCGTCCGAGGCCATGCGCACCGGTCTGTCCCATGGCGACCGGCTCGACTTCGTCCCGCCGGTCGCCGGCGGCTGAGCCCCGCGCACCTCGTCGTCCCGCCGGTCGCCGCCGGGTAGGCTGGGCCTCCGTCACGACAGTCACGTCCTTCGCACGGCCACGGGACGACGCCCGCCGCCGCGCGCCCGAGGCGACGGGCGGCGTGACGTGGCGCGCAGCGCCCGAAGCGCCGCGAAGGGCGGCCCCCGTCAGCTCACGCGCAGCACCGCGGAGCCGCGCACCCGATCCTCCTTCAGGTCGAGCAGGGCCTCGTTCGCCTGCTCAAGCTCGTACTCCTGGACGCGGCTCACAACGGGGATGAGGGCCGCATCGCGGAGCAGCTCACGGGCGTCCTGACGGGTCGAGTTGGCGACGCTCCTGACCACGCGCTCGTGGTAGATCGACGGATAGTCGATAGGCGGGATGGGCGACGAGTAGATACCGCCCAGCGCGACGATGCCGCCCTTGTCGAGACGACGGAGGGCGTCGACGGCGAGCTCTCCGGCGGGGGCGAAGACGATCGCCGCGTCGAGGAGGACGCCGGGGTCTTCCCACGTCTCGCCGACCCACGCGGCGCCGAGCTCCCGCGCCAGGCTGCGATGCTCTTCATCGCGCGTGAACGCATACACCTCCCAGCCGCGCCAGAGGGCCACCTGCGTGCAAAGGTGGGCGGCAGAGCCGAAGCCGTACAGACCGAGGCGCGGCCGACCGGCGGCGGTATCGTCGGCGGCGGTATCGCCGGAGGCGGCACCGCCGCCGGCAGCCGCGCCGCCGCTGGCCGCGCCCGTCGCGCCGACCCCCGGCAGCCGGGCATCGTCGCCGACGATGCCGACGAGCCGCAAGCAGCGGTAGCCGATGATCCCGGCGCACAGCAGCGGCGCCGCGGCGAGGTCGCTCATGCCCTCCGGCAGGCGGTAGACGAAGTCGGCCGGCGCGACCATGTACTCGGCGTAGCCGCCGTCGACGTCCCAGCCCGTGAACAGCGCGTTCTCGCAGAGGTTCTCGCGGCCGCTCCGGCAGAAACGGCAGACGCCGCAGGTGCGGTAGAGCCACGGCACACCGACCCGCTCCCCGAGGGAGAGGGGCGGCGCGCCCGGCTCGCCCCCTGGGGCGATGCCCGGCGCGCCGCCCGGCGCGCCGCCGGCCACGCCTTCCCCGAGCGCCGCGACCTCGCCGACGATCTGGTGCCCGGGCACGACGGGCGAGCGGTGCGGCGGCAGCTCACCCTCGAGGATGTGAAGGTCGGTGCGGCACACGCCACAGGCGCGCACCCGCAGCAGGACCTCGCCGGGTCCCGGCTGGGGGACGGGCAGCTCGACCAGCCGCAGCGGCCGCTCCGCGGCCGCTGCCGGCGCCGCGAGCTGCATGGCGCGCATCGTCCCGGGAAGCGTCTGAACGGCCTCCGTCTCATCCATCAGAACCCTCCCAAAGCTCTCACATTGAAGCCGTCCCGGTACAGCACGCGCCTGCCAAGGCGGCTGCTCTCGCCCCAGCGGGCGGGGCGACGATGTCGCCTCTCCGCCGTCATCGCCTGCGCGCTGCCGCGAGAGCCTACGACAGCACGTCCTTCCGCCAGAAGTGCAGCCCCGCGACCGCGGTCAACCCGACGCTCCACAGGACGAACACCAGAAGCGCCTTGAGGATCGGCCGCCAGGCGATCGGGTCGCGGAACAGGTTGATGAAGTCCCCGAAGTAGGTCGGGAACACGTAGGGGATGAGCCAGTCGAAGTAACTGAACGAGGTCAGCACCTGGATGACGATGTAGACGATGAAGGTGGCGATCAGCGCCGTCAGGCTCGAATCGGTGACCGTGCTGAAGAGCACGGCCAGCGAGACCATCGTCGTCATCGCGACCAGGCCGAAGAGGTAGGCCAGGAGCGTGAGGCCGAGACCGTGCGCGACGCCGATCGTGGAACCGGACAACGTGACCATCGGTTGCAGACCGAAGAACACCCCGCCGAAGATGAGACCGCTGGCCAGCATCAGGCCGGCGCCCAAGGCGAGGTAGAGAACGGCCGCCAGCCACTTCGCGAGGACGACCGACCCGCGCCCGACCGGGCGCAGCAGCATCATGCGCAACGTGCCGAGCTCTGCCTCGCCGGCGATCGTGGAGCCGCCGACCATGGCCGCCGCCAGCGGCAGCATCATCGTGATCAGCAGGAAGAGGGCGGCCACCGGCAGGTAGAGGCCGTTGCCGAAGACGCGCCCGACGATGCCCATCTCGCCGCCGGACGGGGCGTTCGAGAGCCAGGCCACCAGACCGATGAGGAAGGGCAGGAGGAAGGCGCCGGCCCAGATCAGGTAGCTGCGCCGCTGGAAGAGGAGCTTCGTCCACTCGCGGCGCAGCGGCCCCCAGGCGGCGCCCTGCATGGGCGCCCGCGTGCTGCCGTGACGGAGGCCGCCGGCCTGCGCAACGGCATCGTTCGCCGGCGGCGTCGGCGGGCAGGCGCACACGCCGGCGGGGCTCACGAGCGCCTCCCGGCGGCGGCGGGGCTCACGAGCGCCTCCCGGCGCTGGCGGAACTCACGAGTGCCTCCCCGCGGCGCGCCCGCTCAGACCCGCGAGCCCGCGCCGCTTCTTGCCCGGCGGCTGTTCCGCCTCGTCGGGCGCGGTCAGCTCGAGGAAGAAGTCCTCGAGGCCTTGGTCGGTCGCCGGCACCACGGCGCGCACGGACAGGCCGTCGGCGACCAGACGGCGCACCAGCTCCGGCACGTCATCGCCCGCCCTCACGACGACGTACCCGTCGTCCTCCGAGACGGCGCCGGCGCCGAAAGCGGTCCGCGCCGTCTCCGCGGCCTTGCCCTGGTCGTCAGTCAGGACCTTCACGGCCAGCCCCTCCGGACGCAGCTCGGACACGGGCCCCTGCACGACGACCCGGCCCCTGTCGATGATCGCCGCCCGCGTGCACACTTGCTCGACCTCGTGCAGAAGGTGCGAGCTCAGGAAGACGGTCGTGCCGCCTCTGCCGAGCTCGCGGACCAGCTCGCGCACGTCCTTCATGCCGCGCGGGTCCAGGCCGCTCGTCGGCTCGTCGAGGACGATGAGCTCTGGGGCATGAAGCAGCGCCTGGGCGATGCCCAGGCGCTGCTTCATGCCGTGCGAGAACCCTCCGACTCGCGACTCCGCCCGGTCCTCCAGGCCCACGATCTCGAGTACCTCGTCGATGCGCTCTTCGCTCACCGGACCCGCCATGCTGCCCAGCAGGCGCAGGTTCCGCCGCGCCGACATCAACGGATAGAACGTTGGGTCGTCGACGAAGCCGCCCACATGACGCAGCGCCTCCTGACGGTCCCCGGGGACGCGGTGGCCGCAGACCTCTGCGTACCCGGCCGTCGGATGGATGAGACCGAGGACGAGACGGATGACGGTGGTCTTGCCGGCGCCGTTGGGACCCAGGAACCCGAACACGTCGCCCCGGCGGACCTCCATCTCGAG
>JAKPOQ010000178.1 GCA_029547745.1 Actinomycetes bacterium | reverse complement strand
CAGCGAGCCGAGGCCGCTGGAGTGGATGGCGAGCGGGGCGCGTCCGCTGCGTCGCGCGCCCGGCATGCTCGACGCGAGTCGCTCCGCGACGGTCCGGATCTGGTCGTCCGGGACGGCCAGCCACCAGGCGTCGGCCTCGAGGGCTGCGTCGACCACGCGTATCCGCGTGGGCCCGCCGCCAAATCCGGTGTCGTCCTCGTGGTGCACCCCTACCGCGGACACGGTCAGACCCGCGCGGGCGAGGGCAGCGATCAGCGTGGAGCCCAGGCGTCCCGGGCCGATGACGCAGAAACGATACTCGTCGATCGTCAAGCCTTGGCCTTTCTGGCTGCGGTCCTCCCGAGGTGGGCGGTACCGTGCCGGCCGTCGGCCTGTGTGACACAGGCGGCCTCTCCGTCTCCGGCGCAGTGGCTCGGAGCGGAGCCGTAAAAAGGGTAGCGCGCAGCGCCGACGCCGGTCAATCGCCCGGCGGTGGACGAGATGGACAATGATCTTGCGGCTGACCTGCCGAGCCCGGTGGTACACTGTTGTCATGCCGATTTACGAGTTCATCTGCAACGTCTGTGACACGCCGTTCGAGGAGCTCGTCCGCAACGGGGCGAAGCCCGTCTGCCCCTCGTGCGGGTCGGGCGACGTGCGGCGCGTGCTGTCGGGTTTTGCCGTCCATTCGTCGTCGCCCGACATGGGCGGCCAGGGGGCGAGCAAGAGCTGCTCCTCCTGCGCGAGCTCGTCCTGTGCCACCTGCCACTGACGACACCGTCGCCGCCCTTGACGAGCTCCGCCGCGAGGTGGAGTCGTGCACGCGCTGCCCGCTGCACGCGACGCGCACCCGGGCCGTGTTCGGCGAAGGGGACTATGGCGCCGAGCTGATGTTCGTCGGCGAGGCGCCTGGCTACCACGAGGACCAGCAGGGACGACCCTTCGTCGGGGCGGCCGGCAAGCTGCTCGAGGAACTGCTCGCGTCGATCGGCCTCACGCGGCAGCAGGTCTTCATCGCCAACGTCCTCAAATCGCGGCCGCCGAACAATCGCGACCCGCGTCCAGAAGAGATTGATGCCTGCCAGCCGTACTTGTGGCGGCAGATCGAGTTGATTCGGCCGAAGGTGATCTGCACCTTGGGGAACCACGCGACCAAGCTGCTGTCGCGCGACCAGACCGGGATCACGCGCGTGCACGGCAAGCCGCGGGCGATGGAGATCTCCGGCGTGCCGCTCTACCTCTTCCCGATCTTCCACCCCGCCGCGGCGTTGTACACGCCGGCCATGCTCGCGACGCTCAAGGAGGACATGGCGCGCCTGCCGGAGCTGCTGGCCTATGCGCGCGGCGAGCGCCCGGGTGCAGGCGCCGAGGAGCCGGGGGCTGGCGGTGAGCAGCCGGGCGCTGAGCCCGGGCGTGCGGGCGCGGGCGGGGAGCGGCCGGCTTGGCGGCCTGCGGCCGCGGCGCCGGCCGCTGGGCAGACACCCGCGGCCGACACGCTGTTCGCCGGCGCGGGGGCTGCGCGACCCGATGACGGCTCCGCTTGGGGGCCGGACCCGTCCCAGCCCTCCGAGCCGGACACGACCGACGCCGGCAGCGAGCAGCTTGGGCTCTTCTGAGCCCGCCCGGGGCGGCGAGCCGGTGCTCATGTCTCGGCCGGGAGGGTGACGGGGAGCCGGAGGCCATGTCTCGGCCGGAGGGATGACGGCGATCGGCGCGGTCCACAGGAGGACGACCATCGGACGATGTTGACGCTCACACTGATGTCGCCGGCCGCCACGCGTCGCTTCGCGCGCGTCTTGGCCGGCGTCCTCGAACCGCCATGTCTCGTCACCGTCGAGGGCGAGCTCGGGACGGGCAAGACGACGCTTGTGCGCGAGCTGCTGCGCGCCCGTGGCGTGCGGGGTCCCGTGACGAGCCCGTCGTTCACGCTGGCGCAGAGTTATGTGGGAAGTGACGGCGTCGTTCTGCACCATCTCGACCTCTACCGTCTCGGCTCCGGAGCCGACGTCGACCTCTTCGCCTGGGAGGACTACGTGGCCGACGACGCGTTGACGTTCGTGGAATGGCCGCAGGCGGGCCGCCGGGCGCTGCCGCGCGCTGACGTGCGTCTGATGCTGCGGCACCGCTCTTTGCGCAGCCGTGACGCCGAGGTACGCGCCGCGGAGCCGCTGGAAAAGCGCATCGCCACGGCGGCACGTAGCCAGAGTCTCGCCGTGGAACGCAGCGAGGTCGGAGGGCCGGCGTGATCCTCGCGATCGAGACGGCGACGAGCGCCTGCTCGGCGGCCGTCCTGGCCGCCGACGGGGCGCTCGTCGCCCACCGTCTCGAGGACAAGGGGCCGGCCCATACGCGCCGTCTGCTCCCGTTCGTGCACGAGGTGCTCGAGGAAGCGGCCGTCGGGCTACGGGACCTCGACGCGATCGTCTGCGGTCTCGGACCGGGCGCCTACACCGGGATACGCATCGGCGTGGCGACGGCGCGCGCCCTGGCGCAGGCCGCAGGCCTACGCCTCGGCGGCGTGCCGACCCTCGCCGCCGTCGCTCTGGCCCTCGCGGAGGGGGAGCGGCGCGGCGCAAGCGAAGGGGGCGGGGCGAGTGCGGGCGCGCCGGCTGCGGGCCCGCAGGCTACGGGCCCGCAGCCGGCGCGCCCGCAGCTCCCCGCCCCGCCGCTCGTCGCCCTCCTCGACGGCAAGCGCCACGAGGTCTTCGCGCAGGTGTTCCGCGCCACGTCCTTCGCCGGTGACAGCCGTCCCGGCGGGGCGGTGACCCTCGAACAGCTCAGCGCTCTCACCGTGGTGGCCGCCGACGACCTCGGCGCGTTCCTCGGCCGGTGGCCGGGTGCCGTCGCCGGCGGCGACGGCGCCCGGCTCTACGCCGACCTCCTGCCCCCCGGCGTGTCGACGACGGCTGAAGCGGCTCCGCCGACGGCGGCGATGGTCGGCCGTGCATGGCTCGCCCGTGTGCCTGGAGCGGCCGAGGGCATGGCTGCCGTACTTCCTATCTACGGCCGGGCGCCGGACGCGACCCGCTGGCAGGACGGCGGCCGGGGCTCCGGTGCTTCGGGCGGTGGGACATGACCGCCGAGCCTGTCCCCCTGCGCCCGCGCGAGAAGGAGCGCGTCATCCGTCCCATGCAGTTCACCGACCTCGAGACTGTCGCCGGCATCGAGAAGCGCACGTTCACGTTGCCCTGGTCCATGAACGTCTTTCACGGCCAGTTGGCGCGCGAGTCCAGCGTGTGTCTCGTCTGCGAGATCGACCGTCGTGTCGCGGGCTACCTCCTCGCGGACATGTTCGTCGACGTCTGGCACCTGATGAACCTCGCGGTTGACGGCCCGTTCCGCCGCCGCCGCGTCGCGGCCGACCTGATCGAGGCCTACTTCGCCGTGACCGAACGCCACGGGCATCGGGGACACACGCTCGAGGTGCGGGCCTCGAACATCGCCGCGATCGAGCTCTACCGGAGTTTCGGGTTCGTCTCGACAGGCGTCCGTCCACGGTATTACACGGACGACCTCGAGGACGCCGTGATCATGTGGAGGGACTGGGAAGGGGACTCTGCATGACGCCCGCGAGCACCCGGGTCGCCGGCGCGATCCTCTGCGTCGAGACCTCGTGCGACGACACGAGCGCCGCCGTCGTCGAGGACGGACGGGTGCGTTCCTCTATCGTCTCGTCGCAGGACGAGCTGCACGCGCAGTTCGGTGGCGTCGTGCCCGAGGTCGCCTCGCGCCGGCACACTGAGCTGCTGCCGACTGTGGTCGCCGAGGCGCTCGGCGTCGCCGACTGCGGGTGGGACGACATCGCCGCCGTAGCGGCGACCGTGGGCCCGGGGCTGATCGGCTCGCTGCTCGTCGGTCTCGCGGCAGCCAAGTCGTTCGCCTGCGCGAGGCACGTGCCGTTCATCCCGGTCGACCATCTCCAGGGTCACGTCGCGGCTAACTACGCCCTGGGGGTGGAGCCGCCCTTCGCCTGTCTCGTCGCCAGCGGCGGCCATACGTTGCTCGCCGTCGTGGAAGAGGGCGTGCGCTTCCGCGTCGCGGCGCGGACGATGGACGACGCCGCCGGTGAGGCGTTCGACAAGGGCGCCCGCCTGCTCGGCCTCGGTTACCCGGGCGGCAAGCAGCTCGACCAGTTGGCGGCGCGCGGGAACGCCGCCTTCGCGGCGTTCCCGCGCGCCGCCCCCCGCGGGTGCGACTTCAGCTTCAGCGGCCTCAAGACCGCGCTCCTCTACGATCTGCGCGGTCGATCTGAGGCCGAGATCGAGGCGCACCGCGCCGACATCGCCGCGAGCTACCAGGCGGCGATCATCCGCCAGCTCGTCGACAAGACCCTCGCCTGCGCCCAGGCCGAGGGCCTGCGTCGGGTGGCGCTCGCCGGCGGGGTGGCCGCCAATTCGGCGCTGCGGCGCGCGCTGACGGAGCGCTGTGCGGCGGCAGGCTACGAGGTCTTCCTGCCGCCGCTTGCTCTCTGCACCGACAACGCCGCCATGGTCGGCCTCGCCGCCGCGCATCTGCCGGCCATCCCATGGCCCGATTACCTCGCCCTCGACGCATACGCAAGTGGTGCGCAGGCCAGGGCGGCGCGGCCGCCGAAGGCGGGCCGCGGCCGCCCCTGACCAGGGCCGCCGTCCCTGGCCGCGGCCGCCGTCCCTGACCGCGAGCGTCGACTCCTGGCTCGTGAGCAGCGATCCCTCGGGTCCGGGAGGCGACTTGGCGCGCCCCGCTCCCGAGAGGCGCACGCCCGCTCACGCAGATAGAATCGCCGCATGAGCGCTCGCGAGGACACCTCGGCCGGCCACGCCGGAGCGGCATCCACGTCGTCGCCCTCGGGCGTCCCGCCCGGCAGGGCGACGACGCCGTCCGCCGCCGACCTCTTCGTCCGCTGTCTTGAGGCCGAGGGCGTCGAATTCGTCTTTGGCATCCCGGGTGAAGAGACGCTCGCGGTCAGCGAGGCGCTGGACCGGTCCGCGCGCATCACCTTCATCCCCACACGTCATGAGCAGGGGGCGGCCTTCATGGCCGACGCCTACGGTCGGCTCACCGGCAACCCCGGCGTGTGCCTCGCGACGCTCGGGCCCGGGGCGACGAACCTCGCCACCGGCATCGGCGACGCCACGCTCGACAAGGCGCCGGTCGTGGCGCTCACCGGCCAGGTACGTCTCGCCGGCATGCACAAGGAGACGCACCAGTTCATCGACGTCGTCGACATGCTCGCTCCGATGACGAAGTGGAACACGCGCGTCCACGATCCGCGGATGATCACCGAGGCGGTGCGCAAGGCGTTCTTCATCGCCGCCGCCGAGAAGCCGGGGGCGACGCATCTTGAGCTGCCCGAGGACGTGATGGCGGCGCCGGCGACGGGGCAGCCGCTGCCGCACAACCCGGTCGTCGTCATCGAGCCGGACGCGGCGGCGCTGCAGCGCGCCGCCCATCTCATCCAGACGGCGGCGCGGCCCCTCGTCCTTGCCGGCAACGGCGTCGTCCGTCAGGGCGCCTCCATGGCGCTGCGCGATTTCGTGCGCCAGACGGGCCTCCACGTGATCACCACGTTCATGGGCAAGGGGGTCATCGACGCCGACGACGAGCATTTCCTCTTCACGGCGGGGTTGCGCGCGCAGAACTACCCTCAGGGACTCATGGGCAGGTCCGACCTCATCATCACCGTCGGCTACGACATGGTCGAGTGGCCGCCGTCAAGCTGGAACCCCGACGGGACGCAGCGCATCGTCTGCATCGACACGGTCCCTCCGGAGATCGACGCCGATTTCATCGCCGAGGTCGAACTCGTCGGTGACCTCGGCCACATCCTCCGCCAGCTCGGCGCGCTGCTCTGGAACAAGCCGGTGGCGACCTGGGAGGCGCCACCTTACCGCAAGGCCTTCCATCAGGTCCTCGAGGTCGGCGACGACGACGACATGCCGGTGAAACCCCAGCGTGTCCTGCGCGACCTGCGTGCCTTGATGGCGCCCGACGACCTGCTGATCTCGGACGTCGGCGCTCACAAGCTGTGGGTCGCACGCCTCTGGGAGGCGCGTGAGCCCAACACGGTGCTGATCTCGAACGGGTTCGCCGCCATGGGCTTCGCTCTGCCGGCGGCCGTCGCCGGGGCTCTCGCCCTGCGCGGCCGCCGCAAGGTCGTCGCCATCTGCGGCGACGGCGGGTTCCTCATGAACGTCCAGGAGCTCGAGACGGCTCGCCGTCTCGGTCTGCCCTTCGTCGTGCTCGTGTGGAGCGACGGCGCCTTCGGCCTCATCGAGATGCACCAGCGCACGCGCTACAAGCGTGTGTCGGGGACCCGCTTCGACAACCCGGACCTCGTCGCCCTCGCGCATTCCTTCGGCATCGAGGGGATGCGCGTCCAGAGAGCGAGCGAGCTTCCCTCGATCCTGAAGAAGGCGTTCGCCGCTCGCGGGCCCGTGATCGTCGACGTGCCGATCGACTACAGCGAGAACGACAAGCTCGGCATCGACCTCTGGAAGCTTGCTCCTGAGGTCTGGCCGAGCCTGTGAGCGACGGGCTGACGCTGCTCCGGCTGCCGCCGTCCGAGGCTGACGCCGGGGACGTCTGCCGCAGCGCTGCGGTCCTGGGTGGTGGTAAAGGCGGCGAATACGTTAATCTGCGCACAAGTAGCCGTCTTTATCGGGCACGGGTCGTTGTCCGCGCCGGCGGCCGGACCAGGGGAAGGTCAGGCAACGCGGCAGAGGGAGGACTTACTTGGCGACCGGTACCCTGAACAACCAGGGCCTCAAACGGGTGAGGATGAGGCTGATCACGGCGGTCATCGTGGTCTTCACACTCACCTGTTCCGGCTCCTTCGGCATGGAGGACGTCGTCTCGTCCTCCGGACCGGGCTTCACCCTGCTGATGATCGTCATCCTGCCGTTCCTATGGAGCGTGCCGATGGCGTTCGTGGCATCCGAGCTCGCATCTTCGATCCCCGAAGCCGGCGGTCTGTATCGCTGGATCCGTCGCGGCCTCGGCGAGTACTGGAGTTTCCAGGGCGGCTGGTGGTGGACCCTGTCGCTGTACGTGGACTCGGCCGTCTACGTCGCTCTGGCGCTCGACTATCTGCAGGGGTACTACGAGTTCAGCGATCTGACACGAGCGCTCATCGGCATCGGGGTCGTCGCGGTCTTCACGTTCATCAACATCCGCGGCCTCGACCTGACCGGCTGGGCGCTCACTCTCATCCAGATCGGCGTGATGGTCCCGTTGGTCGTCTTCACGGTCCTCGGCCTCATCAGGGGCACCGGCGATCCGTTCCACCCGGTGTTCAGTGGGGACGGCATATGGACGTCCTTGACCCTGGGCCTGGCGATCATGATGTGGATGTATGCGGGATGGGAGTCGATGTCCACGCTCGCCGGCGAGATCGAGAACCCGCAGCGCATCATCCCCCGGGCGCTGATGATCGGCACCCCCCTCGTCATCATCACCTATGTATTCACCGTCGCGGCGGCCATCATGGTCGCCGGC
>JAKPOQ010000152.1 GCA_029547745.1 Actinomycetes bacterium | reverse complement strand
GTGTCCTTGCCCTCCACCTTGACGAGGATGAGGAAGCGTGTCTGGCGCTCGACCAGGGTGGCGATGTGCGTGTTCGCCCCAGCCGGCCAAGAGGTCGCCCTCCCAGTGGCCGGGGACGGCGCGGCCCTCGGCCTCCGCTGGGCGCTCGCTGATCGAGACCGCGTCCCTGATGGTGCCGCGGCCCTGGCCCTTGCGGCTCGCGTTCTTCGAGCGCCGCATCGTCCGCCTGGTGCGCAGGTGTGCGCTGAGCTCCCTGGCGAGCACGCCGCGGGCCGGGACGAAGAGGCTGCGGTAGATGGTCTCGGTGGACACCTGCAGAGCCTGCTCTCCTGCGTAGGTGCGCGCAAGCCATCCGCCATCCCGAGATCTGCGCCGGCGACCACTCCTCACCGAGCTTGGCGGCGACGAGTTCGCGCAGCCGCGGCGCGTGGGCCAGCTTGCACGGTTTGGGGCGCCGCGCCCGGCGCCAGGCGCGGTCGTCGGCCAGCCCGTGCGAGATCTCCTCATGCTCGCTGAAGGAGCGCACTCGCGGCGAGCGGCGGCGGGGGACCGGCACGTGGCCGCCGCGCGCGGCGGCCACGCCGTGGATCGACCGCGCGTGTCTGCCGAACGCCCTCCCGATCTCACTGAGCGACTCCCCGGCACGCCACCGTCTCCACATCTCGCGCTTCTGCTCCGCCGTAAGGCCGGGCCTCCCCAACTGCGCCATCCCTCCACCTCCTCATCGACGCAAGACCATAGCTGGTGTTGCATCGACCGGCGGGACCCACCCTCTCTTTGCGGCGCAGTGCGCGCTCTTGACAGCGCCAAGGCGATTAGTAGCATGTACCCACCTGGGTGGATACCACCCTTCCACACCTGTGGTGTGGGCCGGGTGTTCGTGCGTGGCAGTGAGATGCAGAACCGGGACGGACAGTCTGGGGCAGGTTGTGAGAAGCAGAGGCACGCCACCCGGGTTCAAGGTCTGAACGCGCGACAGGAGGAGTGATGGCAAAGGGGATCGCAGAAGAACCGAGTCGTCTCGGAGAACAACTGGCCGAGGACTTCCTCGGCCACCTGTGGCCACCGTTCACCCAACTGCAGGGCCTCAAGCCCGTCATCATGGAGCGTGCCGAGGGGGCCGTCGTCTACGACACCGAGGGCAACGAGTACATCGACGCCTTCGCGAGTCTCTGGACTGTCAATGTCGGCCACGGCCGCCAGGAGATCTTCGACGCCATCAAGGCGCAGATGGACAAGCTGGCGATCTACCACATCTTCCAGATCGCCAACGAGCCGTCCATCAAACTGGCTGCCAAAGTGGCATCTCTCATGCCGGGTGACCTCGACCACGTCTTTCTCACCCTCGGCGGTGGCGAATCGGTCGAGACCGCGGTCAAGATGGCCCGCCAGTACCACCGCAACCGCGGCAACGGCACCAAGTACATGGTCCTGTACCGTGACCGCTCCTACCACGGCACGACGATGACCTCGACGAGCGCCCAGGGCCTCACCGTCAACCGGCAGAAGTTCGAGCCCCTGTTGCCCGGTTTCATCAAGTTGGGCGCTCCGTACTGCTACCGCTGCGCCTGGGGCAAGACCTATGGGGAAGATTGCAGGATGGAGTGCGCCAAGGTCGTGGAGCAGGAGATCCTCTTCTACGGGCCCGAGAACGTCGGCACGATGTTGGGTGAGACGATGATCGGTACCGGTGGCGTCATCCCGCCGCCGCCGGAGTACTGGCCGATGGTCTGCGAGACATGCAAGGCGTACGACGTCCTCGTCATCAACGATGAGGTCATCACCGGCTTCGGTCGCAGCGGCACGTGGTTCGGCTTCGAGCAGTTCGGCTCTGATCCTGACCTCGTGACGATGGCGAAGGGCCTTTCCTCAGGATATCTGCCTCTCGGTGCGGTGGGTGCGAGGGAGCACGTCTTCCAGGCGTTCCTCGGTGGTGCTGACAAGGCGTTCATGAGCGGGGCGACGTACAACGGCCACCCGCTCTGCTCGGCCGCCGGCCTCGCCAACCTCGAGATCATCGAGCGTGACAAGCTCGTCGAGCGCTGTGCCGAGGTCGGACCGTACCTGCAGGAGGGGCTGCGCACGCTGCGCGCCCATCCTATCGTCGGTGATGTCCGTGGCGTGGGCATGGTCGCGGGCATCGAGTACGTGAGCGACAAGGCGACGCGCGAGTGGTTCCCGCCCTCGGTCGGTGCAGCGCTGAAGGTGCGCGACGAGGCCTTCAAGCGCGGCGTGTTCGTGCGCCTGCTGGGCGGCGGTCACTGCAACGCGATCGCACCACCGTTCATCATCAGTAGGGAGCAGATCGACACCATCGTGCGCGTCCTCGACGAGGCGATCGGCGTCGTCGAGCGGGAACTGGGCTACTGAGACGGGGTCGAGGTAAGGAGCGAGCATCATGGCAAGAGCGAAAGTGGCCGTCGTAGGGTACGGCGTCATCGGGCAGCGGCTGGCGGACGGGGTCGCTCTCCAGGACGACATGGAGCTCCTGGGAGTGGTCGACGTCGCGCCGACGCTCGCCATCCGGGCGCTGCATGAGATCGGCATGCCCTATAGGCTCTACGTCGTCGCACCCGAGCAGAAAGCCGCCTTCGACGCCCTCGGGATCCCCGTCAGCGGCACGCTGGACGAGCTGCTCGATGAGGTCGACATCGTGCTTGACGCCTCGCCGGGCGGCGTGGGCCAGAAGAACAAGGCGGTCTACGAGGCCAGGGGCGTCAAGGCCGTCTTCCAGGGCGGAGAGAAGAACGAGATCGTCGACGTGTTCTTCCACGGGTACGCAAACTACGAGAAGGGTGTCGGCAGGGACTACCTGAAGCTGACCTCATGCAACACCACCGGGCTGATCCGGGCCGTCGACTGTCTCGACCGCGCCGTGGGCTGCGAGCGGGTCATCGTCACCATCATCCGTCGCGTTGCCGACCCCGGCGACACGCATCGCGGCCTGGTCGACGTTGCCCAGGTCGAGCCCGTGCCGAACCATCAGGCAGTCGACCTCATGACGATCATGCCGCACGTCGAGGCCACCGGCTTGCTCGTCCATGTGCCCACGACGCATGGTCACATCATCAACGTCATCGCGACGCTCAAGGGCGAGATGACGAAAGCGGAGGCGCTCGAGCTCTTCGCCGCACATCCCCGCATCCGGGTCGTGAGGATCGCCGACGGCTTCAACTCGAACACGTCGCTGTTCCGCTACGCCCGTGACCTCGGCCACAAGCGCGCCGACATGTACGAGATCGCTGTCTTCGACGAGACCGTTGCGACGAGCGGGCGCGAGCTCATGTTCGCCATCAACATCCCGCAGGAGGCGGTCGTGATCCCGGAGACGATGGACGCCGTGCGCGCGGCGCTGTCGTTGCAGACGGATCGTCTCGAAGCGGTCGCCTTGACGAACCGGTATCTCGGTCTTGGCTGAGGACGAGCGCCCGCTGGGCGGCCGCAAGGCGGTCTGCGACGCGGCGGGAGGCGCGTCGTGAAGTACGGCATCGCCACGCTGGACGACGTCGAGGTCGGCGGAAAGGTCGTCCTCTGTCGGGTAGATATCAACTCGCCGCTCGACCGCGAGCACTGCGGGCTGCGCGATACGACTCGTCTGCAGGGCTGCGCCCCGACAGTGGCCGAACTCGCCGAGAGGGGCGCGCGGGTAGTGCTTCTTGCTCATCAGGGCGGTGACCTCGAGTACCACAACTACGCCTCGACTGAGCCGCACGCTGCGGTGATGGCCGAGCTGATCGGGCGGCCCGTCGCGTTCATCGACGACGTCGTCGGGCCGGCGGCCCGCGCCCGAATCGGTGCGCTCAAGGACGGCGAGGTGCTCCTGCTGGACAATGTCCGCTTTCTCGCCGAGGAGCTGACCCTCTTCGAGACAAAGCTGCATCTGACGGCTGAGCAACAGAGCCAGTGCCTCACTGTGCGCAAGCTGGCGCCCCTTGGTCACATCTACGTCTGCGACGCGTTCGCCGCTGCGCATCGCTCCCAACCTTCCCTGGTGGGCTTCGAGCAGGTGTTGCCCTCAGCGATGGGCCGGCTGTTCGAGCGCGAGTACAGCGCCCTCAGCCATCTGCGTGAGGAGCCGGATCGGCCGTGCGTCTTCGTGCTCGGTGGCGCGAAGATCCAGGAAGCGTTCCCGATGATGGCCGCGGCCTTGCGCGACGGGGTCGTCGATACTGTGCTCGCCGCGGGCCTTGTCGCCAACGTAATGTTGGTCGCGCAGGGCGTGAATCTTGGCGCCCCGTCGATGGACGTTGTCAAAGCGAACCAGCTCGAGCGCTTCGTCGATGAGTCGCGGTCGATCCTTGCGGAGCACGGCGAGAAGATCGTCTTGCCGGTCGATCTCGCTTACGCGAAGGACGGGGTTCGCGCTGAGGTCCCAGTGGGCGACCTTCCCGTGGACGAGCCGATCGTCGACATCGGCCACAAGACGGTCGAAGCGTTCCGGAGGATCATTGCCGCCGCGGGCACCGTGTTCGTGAACGGCCCCGCTGGCGTGTTCGAACGTCCCGAGAGCGAGTTCGGGACGAGGTCGATCTGGCGGGCAATGGCAGACGCTCCTGGGTATACGGCCATCGGTGGCGGCGACAGCACTGCCGCAATGAACGCCTTCGGACTGGGGGGTCGCTTCTCGTATGTGTGCACGGCTGGCGGCGCAATGGTGCAGTTCCTGAGCGGGAAGCCTATGCCGGTGGTCGAGGCGCTCAGGAGTGCGGCGGCCCGCATGGGACTGGCGGCAGGGCCGCGCGTGTGAGGCTGACCGTCCCCTATGGGGACGCGGCGGTCGCGTTCGAGGTGCCGCGCGTCTCTCTCGCCGGGGTCGTCTCTGCCGACGTCTGCAGGAGCGGCGCGGCGGCCGTTGGCGACGGTGGTTCGCGGGTAAGGCCGGGCGCCGCGTCCAAGGCGCTGACGGAGGCAGACGAGCAGGCCGAGATCCGGCGCGCTCTGACGGAGCCGATCGGCGCGCCGCGGTTGTGCGATCTCGCAAAGGGGAGACGGTCGGCGGTCATCGTCGTCAGCGACGTGACCCGGCCCTGCCCGTCGTACAAGTTCCTGCCCGCGCTGCTCGATGAACTGCGGCCGATCCCCGCCACGGCGGTCACGATTCTGTTCGGCCTCGGGAGCCACCGGCCGCACGCCCCTGAAGAGCAGCGCGTCTTGGTCGGGGAGGAGGTGGCGACGAGCGGCGTGACGCTGCTTGATTCTGGCGGTGACGATTTCGTCAGCGTCGGTGTGACAAGCCGCGGCACGCCGCTCGCTGTGTCCCGTCCGTACCTCGAGGCCGACATTCGCGTGTGTACGGGGAATATCGATTACCACTACTTCGCCGGGTTCTCGGGAGGTGCGAAAGCGGTCGTGCCAGGGCTCTGTACCTCCGATACCATCCGCGCCAACCACGGCATGATGCTGCATGACGGCGCGCGAGCAGGAGTGCTTGAAGGCAACCCCGTCCGCGAGGACATCGATGAGGCCGGCGGTATCGTCGGGATCGACTTCCTGTTCAATGTGGTGCTGGATGAGGAACGTCGTGTGGCACGCGCCGTGGCGGGCGACTATCTCGTTGCGCACCGGGTGGGCGCCGCGTTCTACGATGCGCTTTACGACCTCCGTGTCGATGAGCCCGTGGATGTGGTCGTTGCCTCACCCGGCGGGTCGCCGAAAGACATGAACCTGTACCAGGCGCAGAAGACGCTCGACAACGTTGCCGGAGTGGTGCGCGATGGCGGCGTGATAATCTTGGTGGCCCGTTGCGAGGAGGGGCTCGGCAACCCGGTCTTCGAAGAATGGATGACCACCATGCGAACCCCCCATGACTTGGTCGAAAGAATCCGTCGCGAGTTCGTTCTGGGCGGACACAAGGCGGCGGCTATTGCGAGCCTGCTTGAGCGCGTGGACCTCTTCCTCGTGTCCGAGCTGCCCGATGAGCTCGTCTGGCGCATGCATATGAGGCCGTTCCACGACGTGGACGCGGCTGTGAGGGCGGCTCTTGCCAGCCGCGGCGCGGGCACCCGCGTTCTCGTGGTACCGCACGGTAGGCGCGTGACCGTGCGTCGGGAAGCGCCGAGCGAGGAGGGGATCGGATGAGTCCGGCCGACACTGAGAGGCGATACCCGCTGCAGGTGCCCTTCGAGGATCCCGTCTCCAGCCTCCCTCAGACCGCGCAGAAGATCCTCGCCGCGGCACGCAAGCTCCTCGTCGAGCGCGGGTACGGGGCCGTCACCCTCGAGAAGGTCGCCGCCGAGGCCGGGGTCAACAAGGCGTCGATCCGCTACAACTTCGGCAACAAGGCGGGGTTGATGACCGCCGTCGTCGACGCCCTGATCCACGACGAGTGCCTTCTGCTCGCGGCCGATCTGCGCAAGGTCGACCAGGCGGAAGGGGATCGGCTGCATGCCGCCATGAAGGGCATTCGCGGGATGATGGTGAGCGCCGACGACTTCAAGGGCTTCTTCGATGTGCTTCCCCATGCGTTTCGCCATGAGGATCTGCGTGAGCGGATGTTCGCCCTCTACAAGTGGTGGTACCGGCAGAACCTCGAGTGGTTGGGACTGGACGGCTCTGCAGATCCGGAGCGCAGCGACCTCCTCATGGGGTTGGCGGAACTCATCGCCGCCATCCCCGACGGGTTGACCCTGCAGATGGGCCTCGACCCCGAGCACTTCGACTACGCGCGTCCGCTGCGCGCACTGGAGCTGCTCTTGCGCAACTCCATGGACGAGCTTCGGGCGGAGGCGGCCGGCGAGGGCCGCCCTGTGTTGGGCACGCCCGACACGGGCGGCGATCCTTGACAGAGTCGCCATCGGGCCTATGATGTAACCACCTGGGTGGATGGCAACCCAGTTGCCCGATTGGCACTGCGTCAGACGGGTTTCGGCCACGGCGAGGAGGGGAGGCGGGACCGTTGTGAGCACGATCGTCACACGCATGGGGGATGCTGCGAGCGTCGAGATGACGCCGGACGAGTTGCGCCGCGACGTCATCGAAGGGTCGGAGGCGGCGGCGGCGAAGGGCAAGATCCCCGTCCTCGAGGAACGCGAGGTCGAGTACCTCGTCGACATGTTCACCTGCCCGAGCCGCATCTGGGGCGTCACGCGCGGCCATGAGGGCATCCTGACGAAGGACGGCTCGACGAACACGGTCTGCTCCTCGCGGCTCTCGAGCGGCGTCTGCGCGCCCCTCAACCGCGAGGCGGCGGTGCGTCTCTTCGAGACGGCGTTCGCCTTCGACACCATGGAGGTCGGGCACACCGACTACTCGGTGAAGCCGAGCAAGTTCATCGCCAGCCTCGAGCAGGAGCACATGGAGCTGCTGCAGCACGTCACCATCCTGCCCCTGTTCTACGGGTTCATGCCCAACCTCGGCCTCTACTACCAGCCCGACGGGCCGTTCCCGAACCCGTCCGACCTCCTGCCCAAGGGCAGGATCGAGGAGGCCCGGGCGGCGCAGGAGGAAGCCCTCGAGGCCTGCTGCGAGGACATCGTCTGGCTGAGTCAGCAGATGGTCGACGTCGCCGCCGACGGCGTGAACTTCGACACCGTGGCCTCGACCGGTGACGCCGACTTCCTCGCCGCTCTGAAGGCCTGCGAGGAGGTCACGACGACGACCGGCCTGCCGGTCGAGATCGGCATGGCGGCGGAGATGGTGCTCGGCTTCCACGGCGAGCTCGAATACGACGGCGTCCGTCTGGCGGGTCTGTGGCCGCACCAGCAGCTCAAGCTCGTCGAGAAGGCGGGGGCCGCGATCTTCGGTCCCGTGGTGAACACGAACACGCGCAAGTCCTGCGCCTGGAACGTCGCCCGGGCCGTTACCTTCGTGAAGGCGGTCACGGCCGCGGCGACGATTCCGATCCACCCCAACGTGGGTCTCGGCGTCGGCGGGGTACCGATGTTCGAGGTGGCGCCCGCCGACATGGTGTCGCGGGCGAGCGCGGCGCTGATCGAGATCGGCGGGGCGGACGGGTTGTAGGTGGGCACCGGCGACCCCAGCGGCATGGGGATGGCGCACGCCCTCGCCTCGTCGATGGGCGGCATCAAGACCACCGGAGACCTGGTGGCCCGGATGCAGCTCAAGAAGATGAGGCTTCCCGAGGCCAAGCGCTACGTCGCCGACAAGCTCGGTGTGAGCATCCTCGACCTGTCCGATGCGACGGTCATGCGCACCCTGCGTGAAGAGCTCGACATCGGTGTCGTCACGGCGGTGCCCGGTGTCGCCAAGGGACTCGAGGCCAAGGCGCGCATCGCCGACCTCCTCGACATCCGCATCAACTGTGTGGAGAGGATGAAGCGCAAGATCGGTGCCTCGCTCGGCTGATCTGTGGGCGTCACCCCCAACGCCCATTTCGAGCCCGATGGAGTCCGCCTCTCCCCGGCGACAGGACTCCGTCGCAGGCCGCAGCCGCCCCCTTTCTCCGGGGGCGGCTGCGGGATCTCGTACCTCGGACCCCAGGAGATGAGAGATGAGACGCAATCCCCAAGCCGGGCGGCGTCGGTTCGGCGCCCTCAGTCTCGACGTGTTCACCGAGGACGACCTCGTCGACATCCACGAGGCGACGCTCGAGGTCCTGGCCGAGACCGGCGTCTTCGTCGAGGACCGCGAAGCCCGCGCCCTCTTCCGCGGCGCGGGCTGTGAGGTCGACGAAGAGCGCCGCATCGTCCGTGTCCCTCCTTACGTGGTCGAGGCCGCGGTACGCAGCGCGCCCTCGACGCTGGTGCTCGCTGCCCGCGACCCGGCCAACGACTTCGTCATGGGGCCGGGTCGCGTCGGCTTCACCAACTTCGGCGAGGGCATCAAGATCGTCGACGTCGAGACGGGGGAGGTGCGCGAACCGACGAAGAAGGACGTCGGGGAGTCCGCCCGCGTCGTCGACGCGTTGCCCGAGGTCGACGTCTACGAACGCGCGATCGGCGCCCACGAGGTGCCCCAAGAGGTCGTCCAGCTCCACAACGCCGAGGCCGCGTTCACGAACACGAGCAAGCACATCTTCATGGGCCCGGGCAACGGCGAGCTGCTGCGGCGTATCGTCGACATGGGGGCGGCGGTCGCCGGCGGCATGGCCGCCTTCCTCCGCCGCCCGCTGATCTCGTTCATCACCTGCCCGGTCAGCCCCCTGAAGCTGGTCCAGGACACCTGCGAGATCATCATGGGGGCGGCGCGCACCGGCACGGCCGTGAACGTGTTGTCCATGGCCATGGCCGGCGGCTCGTCGCCCGTCACCCTCGCCGGGACGCTGGTCACCCACAACGCCGAGGTGCTCGCCGGCGTGACCCTCTCGCAGTTGACGAAGGAGGGCGCGCCCGTCATTTACGGGAGCTCGACCACGGCCATGGACCTGCGTCTCGCGGCCGCGTCCGTGGGCAGCCCCGAATGCGCCCTGATCAACGCCGGCGTCGCCTGCCTGGCGCGCTTCTACCTGTTGCCGAGCTGGGTCGCGGGGGCGTAGGGCGACGGCAAGATCGTGGACGCCCAGTCCGGCCACGAGAAGACGCTCACGGGCCTTCTGCCGGCGTTGGCAGGCGCCAACCTGATCTATGGCCTGGGGATGCTCGAGTCGGGCATGACGATCGATTACGGACAGCTCGTGCTGGACCATGAGTTCGCGCGCTTCATCAAGCAGGCGGTCGGCGGCATCCCGGTGAGCGACGAGACGTTGATGGTCGAGGAGATCAAGAAGGTAGGCGCCTTCGGAGACTTCCTCAGCCTCGACAGCACGATGAAGTACATGCGCGGGCAGTCGCAGCCCAAGTTCATCGACCGTCGCGTCAGGGACGAGTGGGTGGCCGCCGGTTCACTCGACGTGTACCGGCGGGCGGCGGACGAGGCGCGGCGTATCGTCGCCGAGCACCGGCCCCTGCCGCTCGGCGACGGCGTCGCGGACGAGCTGCGTCGCATCGTCGCGGAGAGCGAGCGGGAGCTCGCCGTCGGCTGACCGGGTATGGGATCGGGGTCACGGCAGGGGATCCGAGCGGGGTAAGGCGAGGATGAAGAGCTGGGGCTGCCACGTGGATCCGGTGAGACGGGCAAGGACGCGCACACGATCCACGCGGGGCTCAGTGAGACTGCTTCACGCCGGGCACAGTGCGACTGCGGTCGCGGAGCCACGCTGCCCGCTCGCGGACCTCGAGCCACTCGGCCCCCGTCTCACGTCCCTTTTCGTCACCCGCTCGCCTCCCGAGAGGAGAACTGTTCCGGTGCCTGGTCGGTGAGCGGGGCGGCATGAGGTGGGCGGTCTTGGCGGTGCGACGGCGTCGGCGTCACGGAAGCCACGTCGACTTCCGGCGTCGACTTGGGAGGTTCGCTCATCCGTGAGTGGTGCAGTGGCCGGTCAGATCGGCGGCGCGTTTCAGCAACTCCAACGAGATCGACCGTAAGGGAGGCGAGGTGACATGCACTCAGAAGTCCTTTTCCCGTTCTGGTACGGGGGCGTCACGTTCTGCGTGGCGCTGGTGGCCTTCTTACAGTTGAGGAGGTCGTGCAGGCAGTGATCTGTGCGCCGGCACGTCTCTGCTCGCGGGAGGTCGTCCGGTCCAGACATGTGGTTTGCGGTTCTTGAGGCGAGCAGCCCGTATAGCGGGGATGTCGGTTTTGACGTGGCGCGGTAACGGGACCCCGGGAGAAGAGGAATGGATATCGAGTTCATCATCACCGTAGGCATCGCCTTCGTTCTGTTCGCGGTAGTCGGGACCTATGCCGGGAGGAAGGTCAAGACGAAGAGCGACTACTACGTGTACGGCCGTCAGGCTCCTACGATACTGGTCGTCGGCTCGCTCGTGGCCTCTTACCTGAGCACCGTGGCGTTCATGGGCGAGATGGGCTTCGCGTACGACGGTTATGTCATCCCGCTGCTGACCCTGTGCATCATGGCGGGCGGCGGTTACGTCATCGGTTCGCTCTACTTCGGCCGCTACCTCAGGCGGTCCGAGGTCCTGACGATGCCGGAGTACTTCGGGATCAGGTTCGGCTCCCCGGCACTGAGGTTGATCACTGCTCTGATAGTGGTCTTCGGGATCGGTGCTTATCTCATCGCCGTGAACCAGGGGCTCGGGCTCCTCATGGAGGAGTTGTTCGGGATCCCATACGTCGCCGGGATAGCCATCGCCGTCGTCGTCTACGGCAGCTTCACCTTGTACGCGGGGTCGCGCGGCGTCCTTATCACCGACACGATGATGTTCCTCATATTCACGGTGAGCGGCGCATTGGTCGCGCCGTTCGTCTTCTCCAGGGCTGGCGGATGGATGACCGGTCTGGAGAAGCTGGCGACTCTCCCCGAGCGTCCCGGGGCCCTCGACTGGGGTGGTCGTATCGGCGAGGGTGCCGCCTTCAGCAGCCAGGCCAATGCCGTCATCTGGGCGTTCGCGCTGGGGATCGTCTGGTTCCTGGTAGTGGGCACCAGCCCGTGGCAGGTGAGCCGCTACCAGATGGCGCGAAACGAGCACACAGTGGTCCGCTCTGGCCTCTTCGCGATGCTCTCGTATGCCGGGCTGTATGTCTTTCTCCCGTTCGCGGCGGCGACCGTCGCCGTCTTCGATCCCAACATCGAGCCATCGGAGCGCGTGCTCATCAAGCTGGCGTCCGAGCATGAAGTGATACCGCTGTGGTTAGGCACCCTCGTGATCGTCGGGATCTTCTCGGCAGCTCTCTCTTCATGCTCGACGTTTCTGTCCCTCGTCGGCTTTTCGGTTTCCAACGACATCATCCCGTTCATCGAGGAGAAGTGGGGTCGCAAAGGGGCCGGGGAGGCCTTCTCCGACAAGAAGGCCCTCGCCATCGCCCGTGCCGCCATGCTTGGGGTTGCAGCCGTTGCGTTCCTTCTCACGATCAAGCCGGCGCCGGCGATCCTGTGGATCGGGTACTTCGCGGCGACGATATTCGCCTGCGCCTGGGGTATCCTCGCCTTTGCCAGCGTCCATTGGGCAAGGGTGACCCGCGCAGGGGCGATCGCCTCGGTACTTGCCGGGGTGCTCTCCCTGCTGCTGGTCGAGGCCCTGATCACCTGGGGCGGTCTGGTGTTGCCGTTCTGGCTCGACCCGGCGTTCATCGGTATCGGGAGCTCTGTGGCGGGACTCGTCATAGGCTCGCTTCTCACCAGGCCGACCGAGAGCGAGCTGGACTATCGGACGCGTCTTCTCACGCCCACGGAGATCTCTCTGGAGAGGGCGCCTCGACATGAGTACGTGTTCTCACGCAATCTGGCCCTGTTCGCCATGGGCGCCGGGGTGCTTTTCACGATCGTGCTGCTAGGCTGGTACTATGTTGCCTATAGCAACGCTGTGTGAGTCGGTACAGTGATGGTTCGTGGGACGCCCCCTCCTCCCGCCCGGGAGGAGGGGGCGTCCCACGTCTGCGGCGACGTCGACGGCACAGGGGGCGTCCCACGTCTGCGGCGACGTCGACGGCACAGGGCGCGGTCAGCAGGCGCGACCGCGGCTGCTGTCGCGTCGCCGAGCTTGAAGGCCCTCACGGGTCGCTCGCCCTCACGGGTCGCTTTCGAGCATGGTTCCCGTGCGGGTGCTGTCGCTCGCCTTGCGCCCATACCGGGCGCGCGCGTAGAATCGCTGCACGATGCGTCACGATGCGACACACGAGTCCAGTCGGGAGAGCCACATTGAGGTACGCGCCCGCGACCTCGCTCTTCTCGACGGCGACCTCGCCCTCGTCGGCGGCCTGCTGCTCCCCCTTCGGGGGGATGCGTAGACACCTGCCGGCCGGCACGGCCACCTTTCACTCAAGCATCGACGCTCCGATCTTCCTGGCGGCCTCGTGTGCCGTCACGGGGAGGGTGAGGGACTCGTGAGCAGTACGCGCTATATCAAGATCTTCGACACGACCCTGCGCGACGGCGAGCAGGCGCCCGGGGCGAGCATGAACCGGGCCGAGAAGCTCGAGGTCGCGCGGCAGCTCGCCAAGCTCAACGTCGACATCATCGAGGCTGGGTTCCCGGTCGCCTCGCCGGACGACTTCGACGCTGTGCGCACGATCGCCAGGGAAGTGAAGGGCACGCGCATCTGCGGGCTGGCGCGGGCGATCGAGAACGACGTGCGTGCCTGTTGGGACGCGGTGAAGGACGCGGAGGCCCCGCGCATCCACACGTTCATCAGCACCAGTCCCGTCCACATGAAGTACCAGCTCCGCAAGACGCCTGACGAGGTCAAGGCCGACACCCGGGCGATGATCGCCCTCTCGGCCGAGCTCGCCCGCCGGCATCCCGAAGCCGATGTCGAGTTCAGCGCCATGGACGCCAGCCGGTCCGAGCCCGAGTTCCTCGCCGAGGTCATCGACATCGCCATCGAGGAGGGGGCGACGACCGTCAACATCCCCGACACGGTGGGCTATGCGCAGCCGCTCGAGTTCGGCGACTTCATCCGTGAGCTTTACCGGCTCTGCCCGGCGCTCAATGACGTGACCGTGAGCTGTCACTGTCACGACGACCTCGGGCTTGCCGTCGCCAACTCGCTGGCCGCGGTCCGCGCCGGCGCGACGCAGGTCGAGTGCGCCGTCAACGGTATCGGCGAACGCGCCGGCAACGCCTCTCTCGAAGAGGTCGTCATGGCGATCCGCACGCGCGGTGACTACTTCGACGCCGTCACCGGGGTGAAGACCGAAGAGATCGCCCGGACCAGTCGGCTGGTGTCGGCGGTGACCGGCTACGTGGTGCAGCCGAACAAGGCGATCGTCGGCCGCAACGCCTTCGCCCACGAATCGGGCATCCACCAGGACGGCATCCTCAAGGAGGCCTCGACCTTCGAGATCATGCGCGCCGCCGACGTGGGTGTGACGGAGAGCGACCTGGTACTCGGCAAGCACAGCGGTCGGCATGCGCTCCGCGCCCGTCTGGCCGAGCTCGGCCACGAGCTCACGGACGAGGAGCTCGACGAGGCCTTCCGGCGCTTCAAGGAGATCGCCGACAAGAAGAAGGAGGTCACGGTCGTCGACCTCGAGGCCCTGGTCGGCGAGGAGATCCGCGAGCGGCAGGACCACTTCACGCTGCGTAGCTTCGTGACCCAGTCAGGTTCGGTGATCATCCCGACCTCGCAGGTCGAGGTCGACGTGCGCGGCAAGACGCGCCGAGGCAAGAGCTTCTCCAACGGAAGCGTCGAGTCGGTGTTCAAGGCGATCGACAATGCGGTCCGCATGAGGGGCAGCCTGGCCGACTATCAGGTGCGCGCCATCTCCGAGGGCAAGGACGCTCTCGCCGAAGTGCGGGTCGCGGTCGTCATCGGCGGCGAGACCTACTCCGGCCAGGCGGTGAGCTTCGACGTGATGGAGGCCTCGGCCAAGGCCTACGTGAGGGCGCTCAACAACGCCGCCGCGGCCCGGGACCGCGAGCGCCCCGAGGCGCGCGCGGCGACGACCGTGAGGGGACGCTGATGGGTCAGACGGTCACCGAGAAGATCATCGCCCGCGCGGCGGGGCTCGAGGCGGTGCGGGCCGGCGAGATCGTCGAGGCGCGGGTCGACCTGGCGCTGGCCAACGACGTCACCGCGCCGTTGGCCATCGCCGAGTTCGAGGACGCCGGGTTCGACAAGGTGTCCGACCCGGCGCGCATCGTCCTCGTGCCCGACCACTTCACGCCCAACAAGGACATCAAGACGGCCGGTCAGGTGAAGAAGGTGCGCGAGTTCGCGCGCAAGCACGGCATCGCGCACTTCTTCGAGACCGGCCGAGCCGGGATCGAGCATGTGATCCTCCCCGACATGGGCCTGGTCGCCCCCGGCGACCTCGTCATCGGCGCCGACTCGCACACCTGCACCTACGGCGCCGTCGCCGCCTTCAGCACCGGCGTCGGCTCCACCGACTTCGCCGCCGCCATGGCCTGGGGCCGCGTCTGGTTGCGCGTGCCCCAGACGATCAAGTTCGTGTATCACGGTCGTCCCGGCCGCCACGTCGTCGGCAAGGACCTGATGTTGCACACGATCGGCATGGTCGGCGTCGACGGCGCCCTCTACAAGGCGATGGAGTTCGCCGGCGAGGCGATCGAAGACCTGCCCATCGACGGGCGGTTCACGATGTGCAACATGGCGATCGAGGCCGGCGGCAAGAGCGGCATCGTCGGCTTCGACAAGAAGACGACGCAGTACCTGCAGAGCCGGCCCGTCGGGAGCCGGGCGCGCACCGCTGGGCAGGTGTTCGCGAGCGACCCGGAGGCAGAGTACGCGCAGGTGGTCGAGATCGACGCCGGCGCGATCAGGCCCACGGTCGCGAAGCCGCACCTGCCCTCGAACACCGTCCCGGCCGAGGACCTCGCCGACGTGAGGATCGACCAGGTCGTCGTCGGCTCGTGCACCAACGGGCGCCTCGCCGACCTGCAGCAGGCGGCCGAGGTGCTCAAGGGCCGCGCGGTCCACCCGGACGTCCGCCTCATCATCCTGCCGGGCTCGCAGGAGGTCTTCCTCGCCGCCAGCCGCGACGGCACCATGCAGGCCCTGGTCGAGGCAGGCGCCGCCTTCAGCACCCCGACCTGCGGCGCCTGCCTCGGCGGCCACATGGGCGTTCTCGCCGCGGGCGAGCGTGCCGTGGCCACGACGAACCGCAACTTCGTCGGGCGCATGGGCGACCCCGAGAGCGAGGTCTACCTCGCCAACCCGTACGTGGCCGCGGCCTCGGCGATCGCCGGCCACATCGCCACGCCCGACATGGTGACCACGGCGAAGGGCGGTGCGTGATGGCCTTCGAGGGCACGGTCCACAAGTACGGCCGCGACGTCGACACCGACGTCATCATCCCGGCCCGGTACCTCAACACCAACGACCCGGCCGAGCTCGCCCGGCACTGCATGGAAGACATCGACCCGGGGTTCGTCGCGCGCGTGCGGCCCGGCGACATCATCGTCGCCGGCGAGAACTTCGGCTGCGGGAGCTCGCGCGAGCACGCCCCGGTGGCGATTAGAGCCGCCGGCGTGAGCTGCGTCGTGGCGGCATCGTTCGCGCGGATCTTCTACCGCAACGCGTTCAACACCGGCCTGCCGATCGTGGTCTGCCCCCATGCGGCGCGCGAGATCGAGGCCGGCGACCGCGTGCGCGTCGACGTGGTCGAGGGGCGCATCGAAGACTTGACCACCGGCAAGACGTACGCCGCCGAGGCGTATCCGCCGTTCATGCGCGAGCTGGTGGCGAGCGGCGGGCTGTTGCCGTACGTGAAGAAGCGGCTCGCCGAGGACGAGGCATGATGAGTCAGCGTCGGCAGAGCGCGGGGCGGGACGCCGGAGGCGTCCCGCCCCGCGCACCGGAAGGCGACCGGTAGCCGACGACCGGCGTCGGCGACCAGCAGTCGGAAAGAGGGACCATGGCGAGGACGTACAAGATCGCGGTGCTGCCCGGCGACGGCACCGGGCCGGAAGTGGTGGCTGAAGGGATCAAGGTCCTGCGGGCGGCCGCCGCCAAACATCGGTTCACGCTCGACCTCACGCACTATGACCTCGGCGGTGAGCGCTACCTGCGTACCGGCGAGATCCTGCCGGATCCGGTCGTCGAGGAGCTGAAAGGTTTCGACGCCATCTACCTCGGCGCCGTCGGGCACCCGGACGTCGCTCCCGGTATCCTTGAGAAGGGCCTCCTCCTTCGTCTGCGTTTCGAGCTCGACCAGTACATCAACCTTCGCCCCGTGCGCCTCTATCCGGGCGTCGAGACCCCGCTCAAGGGCAAGGGTCCGCAGGAGATCGACTACACGGTGATCCGCGAGAACTCAGGCGACGTGTACGCGGGCGGCGGCGGAGTGATGATGAAGGACACGCCGCACGAGGTCGCCATGCAGAACATGGTGTACAGCCGCGCGCAGGTCGACCGCTGCTTGCGCTGGGCGTTCGCCTACGCGCGCAAGCACGGCAAGAAGGCGCGCGGCCTCGGTCCCGACAACACCCTCGGCCTCGTCGGCAAGACCAACGTGCTCACGTATGTCTATGACCTCTGGTACCGGCGCTTCAACGAGATCGGCGACGAGGAGTACCCAGATGTCAAGCGCGAGTACTACCACGTCGACGCCACGTGCATGTGGATGGTCAAGAGCCCGGAGTGGTTCGACGTCCTCGTGACCGGCAACATGTTCGGCGACATCATCACCGACCTGGGGGCCATCACCCAGGGCGGCATGGGGGTCGCGGCCGGCGGCAACATCAACCCCGAGGGCGTCAGTATGTTCGAGCCCATCGGCGGCTCGGCGCCCAAGTACACCGGACTGGGCGTGATCAACCCCGTCGCCGCCGTCCTCGCCGGGGCGATGATGCTCGACACATTGGGCGAGAGCCAGGCGGCGCAGGACGTCGAGCGCGCCGTGGCCGAGGTCACCGGCACGAGGATGAAGAGCATGGCGTCCGGCCAGATGGGCCACTCGACGTCCGAGGTCGGCGACCTCATCGCAGAGCAGGTCTGAACATCAGGAGGATCGATGCCCATCGCGACCGTCGACAAGATCTGGATGAACGGGGAACTCGTGCCGTGGGGCGAGGCCAAGGTGCACGTTCTCACGCACGCGCTGCACTACGGGTCGGGCGTCTTCGAGGGTATCCGCGCCTACAGGACGGACGACGGCGCCACGGTCGTCTTCCGTCTGACCGACCACCTCGAGCGCCTGCGCCGCTCGGCCAAGCTGTACTTCATGGACCTGCCGTACAGCGTCGCCGAGCTCGCGCAGGCGACCAAAGACGTCATCAGGGCCAACGCCCTCGACGCCTGTTACGTGCGCCCGCTCATCTACCGCGGCTACGGCGAGATGGGCGTCTCGCCGATGCAGGCCCCTGTCGACGCGGCGATCGCCGTCTGGCCCTGGGGGGCCTACCTCGGCGACGAGGGCGTCGAGCGCGGCATCCGGGCCAAGGTGTCGAGCTTCCAGGCCCTCGGGCACACACAGCTCGCGCGTGCCGCCAAGGCCACCGGCCAGTACCTCAACAGCATCCTCGCCAAGGTCGAGGTGACGAACGCCGGCTACGACGAGGCGATCATGCTCGACGCCCAGGGCCACGTCTGCGAGGGCTCCGGCGAGAACGTGTTCATCGTCCGCGGCGGCGTCCTGTACACGCCGCTGCCGGCGGACGGGGTGCTCGAGGGCATCACCCGCGACACCGTGCTGCAGATCGCCGCCGCGGAGGGCATCCCGGCGCGCGAGGGCACGCTGGCGCGCAGCGACCTCGTGATCGCGGACGAGGCCTTCTTCACGGGGACGGCGGCCGAGATCGTCCCCGTGCGCGAGGTCGACGACCATCTCATCGGCGAGCCCGGTCCGGTCACGCGTCGCCTGCAGCAGCGCTATCGCGACATCGTCGCGGGACGCGACGCCGCGTTCGCGCACTTCCTCGAGCCCGTGGACGGCTGAGGGGCCGTCGGACGCAGTGGGACGGCCATGACGGACGCCGCAGACAGTACGACGCGCCCGGTGCGCATCTACGACACCACGCTGCGCGACGGCATGCAGCAGGAGGGCATGTCGGTCTCCGTCGACGAGAAGGTGCGTATCGCCCTCAAGCTCGACGAGATGGGCGTGCACTTCATCGAGGGCGGCTTCCCCGCTTCGAACCCCAAGGAGACCGCGTTCTTCGCCCGCATGGAGCAGGAACAGCTCGCGCACGCCGAGCTCGTCGCCTTCGGGATGACGCGGCGCAAGGGGACGAAGGCGGAGGACGACGAGGGTCTGCGCGTCCTCGCCACGACCTTCACCCCGACGGTGGCCGTCGTCGGCAAGACGTGGGGTCTACATCTGTCGAAGGTCCTGCGCGTGAGTCGCGACGAGAACCTGCGCATGATCGACGAGTCGGTGCGCTTCCTCGTCGCGCAGGGCAAGCGCGTCGTCTACGACGCCGAGCACTTCTTCGACGCCTACCGCGACGACGCCGCGTACGCCCTGCGCTGCGTCCGCGCCGCCGCCGAGGCCGGCGCGGACGTCGTCTGTCTGTGCGACACCAACGGGGCGTCGCTGCCCACGTTCGTGCACGACGCCGTGCGCGACGTCGTCGCGCGCGTCCCCGTCACCGTCGGCGTGCACACCCACAACGACAGCGACTGCGCCGTCGCCTCGAGTCTCGCCGCCGTCGAGGCCGGCGCCCGGCACGTCCAGGGCACGTTCAACGGATACGGCGAGCGCTGCGGCAACGCCGACCTCGTCTCGATCATCCCGGCCCTGCAACTGAAGATGGGCCTCCCCGTCGTCACGCCCGAGCAGCTCGCGCGGCTCACCGAGACGGCCAACTTCGTCGCCGACATCGTCAACCTCTCGGTGTGGCCGCATGCGCCGTACGTCGGCCGGGCCGCCTTCGCCCACAAGGGTGGGCTGCACGTCGCCGCCGTGGAGCAGGCGCCGGAGACCTTCGAGCACATCGACCCCGCCCTGGTCGGTAACGAACAGCGCGTCCTCGTCTCGGAGCTCTCCGGCAAGGGCGCCGTCCTCCGCAAGGCCCGCGAGCTGGGCGTGGACGCGGCCCCCGATGACCAGCGCGTGGCGACCGTCCTCAGGCGCCTCAAGGAGCGCGAGCACCGCGGCTACCACTACGAAGCGGCGGACGCCTCGTTCGAGCTCCTGCTGCGCAGTGAGCTGGCGCCGCATGAGCCGCTGTTCCGCCTGGAGAGCTTCCGCGTCATCGTCGAGAAGCGCGAGGACGGCAAGGCCGTCTGCGAGGCGACGATCAAGCTCCACGTCGGCGGCGAGCGTCTGATCAGCACCGCCGAGGGCAACGGCCCGGTCAACGCCCTCGACCAGGCGCTGCGCCAGGCGATCGTCAGCAAGTACCCGCACCTCGCCGACATCGACCTCGTGAACTACAAGGTCCGCATCCTCGACGAGGCCAAGGGCACCGGCGCGGTGACGCGCGTCCTTCTGGACGCCAGCGACGGCGAGCGCACCTGGGGCAGCATCGGCGTCTCCGAGAACATCATCGAGGCGAGCTGGGAGGCCCTCGTCGACTCGATCGAGTACGGGATGTTGCTCGGCGAGAAAGACGACTGACGTCGCCCGACAGTCGGTGGCAGGAGCGCCATCGTTCGTCGGGGACTGCCTTCCCGTCACCCGGCTCGGATAGACTCGCACTCGACCACGCGGCGACGGGTGTCACGAGAAGGCGGGTTTGAGTCCGAGGTGCGTGCCGAGGACCTGCAGCTCGTTGCCTACGAGGCGCTGGTCCCGGCGGATGAGGCGCAGACACTGGCGGTTCACGAGGCGCAGAGGCTGTTCGAGTCAGGGGAGTAGCGGATCGGTCGGTCGCTCAACTTGGTGGAAGGGCGGGCAGGTCGAAGGCTGGACCGGCTGCTGACTGTAGCGGCGAAGCTGCGTATACTTGCGAGCTGATGGCGGTGTGCTCTCGAGGGAGCCACCTGAAACGGCCGGAGGCTTCCGGCCGTTTCCGTTCTAGGGCGGGATGCCGCGCATGGCGCACACCGCCCATGCGCCCGCGCTGCACGTCACTCATGCGCTCATGTCGTACGGTGCCCCTGCGGTCAAGTCGCACGTCGCCCGTGTCGAGCCCTTGTCACGGCGATGACGCCGCCGACACGCCGCGGCACGGCTTGCGATACAGTCTGAGCGCTGTTCTACGCGCTGCGACGGGACGAGCGGCGCGCTGTGACGTGACGACCGACTGGGGTGTGACGTCGAGGTGATGGAGCAGTTGCCGTTCGGGCGTGTGGCGGTCGCCGGCGAGCCGCGGGATGCGCGGCTCGCCGGCGACCGCGTACTGCTTCTCGATCGCCCGGGCTATGAGCCGGCGGCGAGGGTCGTCGGCGAAGCCGATCTCGCCGCCGTCAGCGTCCTCGCGCCTGTCCTTCCGAGCAAGATCGTCGCCGTTGGGCTGAACTACCGCGCTCATGCCGAGGAGCTGAGCATGGCGACGGCGGCGGAACCGATCCTCTTCATGAAGCCGCCGTCGGCGGTGATCGGGCCGGGCCGGACGATCGTGCGCCCGGCCCGATCGCAGCAGGTCGACTACGAGGCCGAGCTGGTGGTCGTCGTCGGGCGGCGGTGCCGCGACGTGTCGTCGGGCGCCGCCGCCGACGTCGTCGCCGGCTACACCTGCGGCAACGACGTCACGGCGCGCGACCTGCAACAGCTCGACGGGCAGTGGACGCGGGCCAAGAGCTTCGACACGTTCTGTCCGCTGGGGCCGTGGGTCGTGCCCGAGGCGCCGTCGCCGGAGGCGCGCGTCAGCGCGCTGCTCGACGGCGCCGAGGTGCAGCACGGCCGCGTCGGCGACATGATCGTGTCGCCGCTCGAGTTGCTCGCCTTCGTCAGCGGCGTCATGACCCTGGAGCCGGGTGACGTGCTGATGACGGGGACGCCCCCCGGTGTCGGCCCTCTGGCGGCGGGGCAGACGGTCAGCGTCGTCGTCGAGGGCGTCGGGCGGCTCGACAATCTGGTCGCGTGATGCACGGACGGCCGAGGGGTCGGCTCCGTCGTCATCGTCGCTTCGGGCAGTTGTTCGGCTGCCGCGCTGACGGCGGCCGGCGACCGGTCGCGTGCTAGAATCCGAAGCCGTCGATGGCCTCCCAGTTCGTGCATCTCCACGTCCACAGCGAGTACTCGCTCTTGGACGGGGCGTGCCGCCTCCCCGCCCTCGTCAGTCGCGTGCAGGAACTGGGTATGCCGGCCGTGGCCGTCACCGACCACGGGACGCTCGGCGCCGCGGTCCAGTTCTACACCGCGGCGACCAAGGCCGGGGTCAAGCCGATCATCGGTCTCGAGGCGTACGTCGTCGGCGACCGCCGCGCGCGCGCCGGCGTGAAGGAGCGCTACGCGCACCTCACGCTCCTCGCGCGCGACCTCGAGGGCTACCACAACCTCGTCAAGCTGTCGACGCGCGCCTATCTCGAGGGCTACTACTACAAGCCGCGCGCCGACTGGGAGCTGCTCGGCGAGCACAGCGCCGGCCTCATCTGCCTGACGGGCTGCATGAGCGGCCGCGCCTCGCTCCTTCTGCGCGA
>JAKPOQ010000147.1 GCA_029547745.1 Actinomycetes bacterium | reverse complement strand
GGTATGCCGCTCGCGACCCTCGTCGCCGACCTGCCCCTCACTGCCTCGCCGGAGCAGATCGAGGCGGCCGTCGCCCACCTGACCCGTGCCGTCGCGGCCGCCGTGCGGACGCTCGGCCATGGCTGACGGCATACCGGAGGTCGGCCTGCGAGCCAGCGCGGAGCCGGACGCCGCCGCGTGGGAGCCCGTCGTCGCGGCCCTGCCGTGGTCGCGGCCACCGGACCGACTCTGGGACGACGGCCCGCGGCACGGCACGTGGTTCCCCGGTGGCCGGATCAACGCGGCGACCGCCTGCATCAGTGACCACGCGCGGCGCACCCCTGAGCACGTCGCGCTGCTCTGGGAAGGCGAGCCTGGAGACCGTCGCGAGCTCACGTATGCCGCCCTCGACGCCGACGTGACCGCCCTGGCCCGTGCGCTGCGCGGGCTCGGGCTCGGCGTGGGTGACGTCGTCGCCCTGCACCTCGGGTGGATGCCTGAGACGGTCGTGGCGATGTTCGCCTGCGCCCGGATCGGGGCCGTCTTCGCCGTCGTGCCGACGCCGCTACCCCCTGAGGCGTTGGCCGACCGACTGCGCGCCATCGGCGCCCGATTGCTCTTCACCCAGGACGGCGCCTGGCGGCGCGGAACCGTGCTGCCCCTGAAGGCGCGCGCCGACGAAGCGCTCTCGGCGCTGGGCGGTATCGAGCACACCATCGTCGTGCGACGCACGGGGATCGACGTCGGGTGGTATGAAGGCGACCGGTGGTATCACGACCTGCTCGTCGGGGTTCGCCCCGGCCTGCGCCGCGAACCGTCCGAGGCCGACACCCCGGCCGACCTGCCGGCCGATCACCCGCTGCAGGTGGTCAGCCTGGCCAACCGCCGCGGGCAGCCGTTGACGGTCGCGCTCGGCACGGGGCACACGCTGGCGATCGCCCTT
The DNA here is from genome assembly GCA_029547745.1 of Actinomycetes bacterium. Lineage (GTDB taxonomy): Bacteria > Actinomycetota > Thermoleophilia > UBA2241 > UBA2241 > UBA2241. The sequence continues at coordinate 449 of JAKPOQ010000147.1, read as the reverse complement.
GCCCTGCACCACGCGGGCATCGCCGACGGCTCGATCCTCTGGTGCGCCGGGGAGAACTCCTGGCTCGGCACCCAGGTCCACGGGGTCTACGGCCCGCTCGTCGCCGGCCAGACCGCGGTCCTCTACGAGGGAACGGTCGACGTCCCCACTCACGCCCGGGCCTGGGAACTGATGCGCCGACATGGCGTGACCACCTTGGTCACAACGCCGTCGGTGCTGCGGGCGATGCGGTCGTGGTCGTTCGAGTTGGCCATCGGCGATGAGCCGATCGGCGCGGTCCCTCAGTTGCGCCGGGTTGTCGCCTTCGGGGAGCCCATGGATGCCGAGGTCAGAGAGTGGGCGGCGACTGGCCTGGCCGGGCATCCGGTGTCGGTGGCCGACGGGTGGGGCCAGGTCGAGCTCGGCGGAATCGTGTTGCTGGACAACCCGATCGACGCGTCTGCGATGCC
>JAKPOQ010000134.1 GCA_029547745.1 Actinomycetes bacterium | reverse complement strand
GCCCAAGACGGACACAGCCGCCGTCGGCGAGCGGCGCGCGGACGACGCCGCCGAACTCCGGCGCCGTCTGCGTCTCCTCGAGCTCGAGAACGAGCGCCTGCAGTCCTCGCTCGACAACAGCCTCGTCATCCTCGAGACCGTCAAGCAGCTCACCGGCGGAGCCAAGCGCTCGCATGCCGTCCAAGTCGTCCTCGAGCGCACGGTCGCACTCTTCGACCTTGCCGACGCAGGTCTCATCGCCCTCTACGACGAGGAGGACGAGCGGCTGAAGGTGGTCGCGTGCCATCACTACGACCCCTGTGTGCTCAAGATCCGCATGCATCCGGGTGAGGGCGCGCCGGGTTGGACCTACACTTCACAGACGCCACATATCTGGGCCGGCCCAGAGGAGTGCGCCGAGTGCGTCGACCCAGTGAATCCCGTCGACCGCGCCCTCATCCGTCAAGCCGTCGAGGGCCGACCTTTCGCGCAGAGCCTCATGTGCAGCCCCTTCCTGGCCCGCGGCAAGGTCATCGGCGCCATCCAGCTCGAGCACTACGCCGACGAGCGGCACTTCAGCGAGCGCGAGCTGCAGATCCTGACCAACCTCGCCGCCGACCCCCTGGCCGTCGCCCTCGACAACACCGCCCTCGTCGACCAGTTGCGCCGTCGGAACCGCCAGATGCGCGAGCTCCTCCGCCGCACCATCAACGCTCAGGAAGAGGAACGTGAGCGCGTGGCCCGCAACCTCCATGACGACGTCAGCCAGACGCTCACTGGGCTGCTCATCGCCCTCAAGAACCTCCAGTCGGTCGCCGCGGCGGCGCCGAACGGCGCCGAGCTCACGTCTTACCTGTGCGACGTCGAGGAGGACGTCCGCCGGACGATCGCCACGACGCAGGACCTGGCCGTCGACCTGCGTCCGGCCCTGCTCGACGACATCGGTCTCGTCAGCGCCCTCGAGTGGTACCTCGAGCACCGCGTGGCCAAGGCCGGCGTCAAGACGCGCCTGAGGGTCCGGGGCATCGACCGGGACGGGCTTGAGGACTGGAGCACGACGGCGCTGTTCCGCATCGCCCAGGAGGCGCTGAGCAACGTCGTGAGACATGCGCAAGCCGAGAACGTCGTCGTCAGTCTGAGTGGCGGGCCTTCGGACATCGTCCTTACCGTCACGGACGACGGATGTGGGTTCGCGACCCATGAGAGCGACGAACTCGCTTCCCACCTCGGTCTGCGCGGCATGCAGGAGCGCGTCCAGATGATCGGCGGTTCACTCGCGGTCCGTTCGCGCCCGGGCGAGGGCACCGAGGTGCGGGCCGTCGTGCCGCTCGTAAGGGACGGCTCGTGATCCGCGTCCTGCTCGTCGACGACCACCGCATCGTGCGCAAGGGGCTGCGCGTCCTGCTCGAGGCGAGCGGCGAGGTCAGTGTCGTCGGCGAGTGCGCGAACGGCGGCGACGCCCTGCAGAAGGTCCATGAGCTCCTCCCCGACGTCGTCCTCATG
>JAKPOQ010000115.1 GCA_029547745.1 Actinomycetes bacterium | reverse complement strand
CTCGGGCTCGCCCCGGAAGGGGTCGGGCAGGTAGTGGACGCTCGCTGCCTTGCCGTCATCGACAGACACGAGCGCGAGGATGAACTTCTCGCCCTTGTTCAGGGCGGTGAGGATCTCGGTGCGCGTCACGGTCACCGTGGGCGCGCCGGCCGCGCGCCCCTTCACCTCGATGAAGCGCAGGTCGCCCTTGATCGGGTCCTTGGAGAGGATGTCGAAGCCCGGGTTGTAGTGGTCCATCTCGGTGGGCAGGTAGCCCAGCTCGCGCTCCGCAGCCATGACCGCCTCGACGGCGATGTGCTCGACGGCGGCCGTCTCCGCCGGCTCGCCGGCGGCGGGGCCGCCCAGCTCGGCGAGGAGGCCGCCGGGGACGACGAGGGCGCCACCGACCACGACCGGCGGCTGGGCCGAGAGCCGGCGCTCCTGCTCAATCTCTTGCAGGCGCCGCTTGAGGCGCTCGGCGAGCTCGTCGGCCCGTTGCCGGGCGATGCCCGAGTTGAGGCCGTGCTTGGCCCCCTTGCCGGCGAGCTCGCGCTCCTTGAGCTCGGCGGCGCGCCGGTCCCAGTAGTTGATCTCGGCGGTGAGGCGCTCGCGGACGGCGGCCTCGACCTTGGTGAGGCGATCGAGCGTGCGGGCGCGCACCTCCTCGAGGTGCGCAGGCACCGCACGCTCGATCGCGTAGTTCATGCCCTTGTCCTCGAGGCCACTGCTCAGCCAAGGGTCACTGAGCAGCGGCTCGATGAGCGCGAGCTCGTCGGGCGCGATCGGCCGGTAGTCGAGGTAGGGCGCGTAGCCGGCGAGCTGCGCCTCGCCGTCGCGGCCGATCTCGACGAACTCGAAGCGCTTCGAGACGACGCGCTGCTGACCGTCGCGCGTCGTCCTCCCGTCCTGGATCGCATGCTCCAGGTAGACGAGCGCCCGCGGCTCGGTGCGCGGGTCGGCGTCGGCGACGAGGATCGCCCCGTCGCGCAGCAGCGTACGGTAGCGCTGCATCACCACCGTGATGGTCGCCTCGAGGAGCGGATGCCCCGGGCAGACGAACTCGGCCACCGGCCCGCCGGGGACGGTGACGAGCTCCTTGTCGAAGGTGATGCGCTGGTAGCGGCGCAGCACAGGCGCAGCCCCATGCTGCGCCGCTGCCTGACGGATCTCCGCGGGCACGTTCTTGATCTCGTAGCGCCCCGGTTCACGCCGGCTCATGCTGCCGCCCAGGCGGACGAAGGCCTCGGCGAAGAAGCTGCGGATGAAGTGCGGCTGCAGCTTGCGCGCCTCGGCCTTCTCCATCTCGTCGCGCACGCGCTCGACGTCGGCGGAGCCCATCACGTCGTTTGCCAGAGCCCGCTCGGCGATCACCCTGCGCAGGTTGCTGCCCACCGCCGTGTCGACCTTCTCGAACAGGCGTTGGCGCACCTCAGGCCGGTCACCGTAGCGGATCGCCTCGAGCAGCAGGTCGCGCAAGGGTCTTTCCTCGAACACGCCCTCGTCGGAGAGCACGTCGAACACCTTGTCGCCCAGCGCCTTGCGCTGCTCCTCGAGCTTCTCGAGGAGACGGTCGAAGACGGCGCCCTCGCGGGTCTCGGACGCCACCAGGTTCCAGAGGTGACAGACCTCCTCCTGACCGATGCGATGGATGCGCCCGAAGCGCTGCTCGATCCGGTTCGGGTTCCAGGGCAAATCGTAGTTCACCATCAGATGGGCACACTGCAGGTTGATGCCCTCGCCGGCCGCGTCGGTCGCCACCAGCACGACGGCGTCCTTGTCTTGCGTGAAGTACTCCTGGGCCTCACGACGCTTCTGGCGCGAGACGCCGCCGTGGATCGCGACGATCGCTTCGTCCCGGCCGAGCACGACGCGCATCTTGTCGACCAGGTAGTTGAGGGTGTCGCGGTGCTCGGTGAAGACGATGAGCTTGCGTCGCCCGCCGCTGGGGCCGAACATCTCGGGGGATTCCTGCAGCAGGCTCGAAAGCTCCTCCCACTTGCGGTCGCGGTTCGAGGCCCGGACCTTGCGGGCGAGCTCCTCGAGACGCTCGAGGGTGGCGATCTCGTGCTCCAGCTCGGCGACCGTCTGCGCCGCCGAGGCCTGGTCGACGACCTGCTCCTCGAGCTCTTCGAGCTCCTCATCGGGCAGGTCGTCGACCTCGTCCAAGTCCTCGATATCGAGCTCGGGCGTCCCGCCGGCGACGATGAGCGCCTCGGCCCTCGCCTTCTGTACTTCGGCGCCGCGCCGCAGCAACTGCTCTTCAGAGAGCCTCTTCTTGAGCCGCTCGCGGCGCCGCCTGAGCGACTGGTAGATCGCCTCGGGCGACGACGCCAGACGACGTTGCAGCGTCGTCAGCGCGAGGCCGACGGCCATGCGTCGGCCGCCGCCGCCCTCCTGTTGGCCGAAGCGCTCGGCGCGGTTCATCTCTTCACGGACGTACTCGGTGACCTCCTTGTAGAGGTAGGCCTCGTCGTCCGAGAGGGCGTACTTCACGGCGTAGGAGCGACGCTCGGGGAAGAGCCGCGTGCCGTCCATCTTGACGAGCTGCTCCTTCGCCAGCCGGCGCATCATGTCGCGGGCCCGCGCCTGCTCGCGGTGGGCGCTTCGCCCGCGTGGCTTGCCCACGAAGCGGTCGCGGTCGAGCAGCGCCATGAACAGGTCGAAGTCGTCAGGCTTGCCGCTGTGCGGCGTCGCCGTCATGAGGAGCAGGTGTCGCGTGAGGTCGCCGAGCGTCTCGCCCAGCACGTAGCGCTTCGTCCGCTTGACCTCGTTGCCGTAGTAGTGCGCCGACATCTTGTGGGCCTCGTCGCAGATCACGAGGTCCCAGCCGCCCTGCTCGCCGGCCACGCGCAGTTTGGCCTGCAGGTCTTCGTTGCGCGAAAGGTGGTCGAGGCGCGCGATGAGCAGGTCCTTCTCAAGGAAGGGGTTGCCGGCGTACGAGGCGTCGATCATCGCCCGGGTGACGATCTCGAAGCTCAGGTGGAACTTCTCGCGCATCTCGTCCTGCCACTGCTCGACGAGCATCCCCGGGCAGACGATGAGGCAGCGCTTCACGTCGCCGCGGACCATCAGCTCCTTGATGAGCAGGCCGGCCATGATCGTCTTGCCGGCGCCGGGGTCATCGGCGAGCAGAAAGTGCAAGGGCTGGCGTGGCAGCATCTCCTCGTACACCGCCGTGATCTGATGAGGCAGCGGCATGACGTTGGAGGTGCTGACCGCGAGCAGCGGGTCGAAGAGGTAGGCGAGCTCGATGCGGCGCGCCTCGCTTACCAGGCGGAAGAGGGCCCCGTCGGCCGTAAGCGACCATGCCTTGCCGGCGGCCTCGACGGCGAGCGTCGGTTCGTCGTCCCTGAAGAGGATCTGCTCGCCGACGTGGCCGCCGTCGTCGCGCCAAGTCAGGGTGAGGGCCTGGGTGCCGTGCCACTGCGTCTGCACGACCGTGACCGCCTGACCCGCGACCACCCCGGTGACGCGCGCGCCGGGCGTCAGCTCTTCAAGTCGCGCCATGCGGCAAGACCCCCCACGTGCTCCGTGATCTCCGTGGTATGCCGTCGTCGTCGAACTTGAAGTGCCGAGCCGGCTCGACGAACGCCGAGTTGATGACCGGGTCCTCGATGACGGCTTCGCGCACGTGTCCCCCTCGCGATCATACGCTGTCGCGACGTCGGCCTGCGGGCGCAACGCAAGCGCCGCGCCCGCCCCACGCCGTTGCTCTAGAGTCTACCGAACCAGGGTGACGGATGGCGTGTCCAGCCGCCGGGTCAGGACCCGGTGCGTCGCGTCAGGACCCGGCGCGCAGGGGCAACGGCGTCACCGCGCCGTCGACGACGGCGACGGCGAGACGCCCCCTGAGCGTCGGCGACGTGAAGCTGTCGAACGCCTCTTCGGCCGCGGCGGCGTCTGCGAGCACCAGGAGCAGAAGGGGACGCTCGGGCTGCGCGGCGTTGGGCAGAGCGACCGCCGCCGCCGTGGCCGTCGCCGACGGCGTCCCCTCCATGTCGAGAGCCCTCAGGGCGCCGTCATCGACGCTGACCGGCGCCAGAGCGTCCTTGGCGGACAGGAGGTCGACCAGCCACGGCGTCGCGGCCGCCTCGGCGGCGGTGCACACCACGAGGCCGTCGTCGGGCCGTCCGTCACGCAGGCTGCGCCGGGCGCCGAGC
>JAKPOQ010000125.1 GCA_029547745.1 Actinomycetes bacterium | reverse complement strand
GCGTCGGGACGTCGTCGTTCATCTCCATTCATATTTCTTAACCTGCTCAAGCTTGTCCGCGGGCGCGGCTGCATCCATTCTCGTTCCCAAGGTGCGAAATCCCTGCAAACGGCAGAAGAAGAGGGGGCGGCGGGGCAGTTGCACCGCCGCCCCCTCTTCCGGTTCGATCGCCGGCGAGCAGCCGCCTTGGACGGCAGGATCTTGCGCGCTTGCGAAGTTCGCCCTGGAAGCACCTGACGAATCTTCTACAATGTGTCTCACGGTGCCCGCGAAGAGGGGATCTGTGGCGCCGACGAGACGTCCTTACGGACCTGGAGGAAGGCGGACATGAAGGCTCTCATCGTTGGTACCGGCGGGGTCGGTCAGTCGATCGCTGCCATCGCCAAACGCCGCGACCCTGCGGGCGAGTGGCTCGAGAAGATGGTGATGGCCGACTACGACTTCGCTCGCGCGAAGGACTTTTGTGCGAGGCTTGGCGATCGCCGCTTCGTTCCTGAGCAGACCGATGCCGGCGATCCCGACGGCGTCGCGGCGCTCGCCGCGAAGCACGGCGTCGACATCATCTGCAACCTCTGCGCGCCGAACTTCAACCCGCCGCTGCTGCAAGCCGCCCTCAAGGCGCGCACGCACTACCTCGACACGGCGATGACGCTTTCGGAGCCGCACCCCACCGACCCGTTCCACAAGTGCGGCAAGAAGCTGGGTGACGACGAGTACGCTCTCGACGGCGACTTCAAGGCCATCGGCAAGTACGCGCTCGCCGGCTTCGGCGTCGAGCCCGGCATGGCCGACTACTTCGCCCGGTACGCGGCCGACCATCTCTTCGACGAGATCGACGAGATCGGCATCCGCGACGGGTCCAACCTCGAGATCCCCGGTGCTAAGGGCATCAGTTTCGGCTTCAGCATCTGGACGACGATCGAAGAGTGCAACAACCCGGCCATCGTGTATGAGAACGGCGAGGTCCACACCATCGAGCCGTTCGCCGAGCTCGAGAAGTTCTGGCTTCCCGAAGGCATCGGGGAGGTCGAGGTCGGCCACGTGGAGCACGAGGAGGTCGTCCAGATCGCCCACAACGCCGACCGCCTGAAGGGCGTCAAGAAGGCCACGTTCAAGTACGCGCTCGGCGACGAGTTCATGCAGGCCATGGAGATCTTCCGCTCCCTGAACCTCGACAAGAAAGAGAAGATCAAGGTGGGCGACGTCATGGTGGCGCCGCGCGACGTGATCGCCGCCGCCGCCCCGGACCCCAACGAGATCGGTAAGCAGTACGTGGGCAAGACCGCTGCCGGTACGTGTGTCATCGGCAAGAAGGACGGCATGGAGCGCAAGGTCTACCTCTACCAGGTGGCCGACAACAAGGAGTGCCTCGAGACGGTCGGCGTCCAGGTCGTGACCGCGCAGACCGGGTTCACCCCGGTGATCACCATGGAATTGTTGGCCAAGGGCAGCCTCGGCAGTAAGCCCGGCGATCCCAAGGCGGGGGTCCAGAACCCCGAGGCGTTCAACGCCGACGAGTACGTCGCCCTGATGCCGAAGGTCGGTTTCCCCGGCGGCCTTCTCGAGATGGAGTCGGAGTACAAGATCACGCACGACCGGCAGGCATTGCTGGACGCCGCCAAGTAAGACCCTCCGGGCCGCGCGGCGCCCCGGCAGGCGGCGCGCGATGAAAGCCCCTGGTCCGTGGCCCGCTACCCTCCCGGGTGGCGGGCCACAATTCTTGTATGGCTCGGGCGGCGGGCGCGGCCGCGCCCGCCGCCCGTCAGTCCTCTTCTTCCTTGTGGCTCCGCCAGGACTCGTCCTTGCGGAACTTCATCTCGCCGTCGCCCTCGTCACCCGGCTTCTTGATGAACTTCGCGCTCGGCATCGCCCGGTTGGACCCGAAGGGCCCGGTCGGGGCGACGCCGATGCCGGCCCACTCGGCTTCCCACTCTGCGTCGCGCGTCTTCTCGTCGTCGGGTACGTGCGTCTCCTTCCGTGGAAGTGGCAGCCGGCGGGCAGCGTCGTCACCGCCGAGAGCGGCTGCACGACTTCGCTTCGCGGTGCAAGTCTTCCCGCGGGTGTGCCAAGATAGGCGCCTCGGCGGAGCGGCTCCCGGTCCGGTGACCGGCGCGGTCTTCAACACCGTCTGCGGGGCGGTGCTCCCGTCCCGGGTGGGTTCGACTCCCATGCCGCTCCGCCATCTCCTTCTCTGCGCACACGCTGACCTTCCAGGAACCGAGGACCACCACGGGCACCGTCACGGCGCGCGTCCGGGCCGCACGTCCGCGCTGCGGCTGTCAGGCATAAGACGCGCACGGCGTACCACCGGTCATCGGCCGGGCGTGGCCGCTCGAGCAGCCTTGCACAGGCGGTCGGAGCCCGCCGACGCCGTCAGACGTCCATCGCCGGCGCGATCCGCTTCTCGTAGAACTCGATGCGCCGCGCCTCGGTCATGCCGGCGCGGCGATAGAGGTCGAGCGCCTCGACGGCGACGTCGAGCTCGACGGCGAGGACGGCCCGGGTCGCGCCGCGGCGGCGCAGCAGCGCGAACGCTTCACGCAGCAAGGCGCCGCCGATGCCGCGACCCTGCCATGCGGGCCGCACGGCGAGGCGCTCGATGAACCCCCGCTCGCCGCTGAGGGAATCGATGGCGACGCCGACGACCTCTTCCCCCGCGCAGGCGAGCAGCCAGAGGTCCGGGTCGGCACGGGGGTCGTCGACGACGTCGCGGCTCCACTCCTCCGGGTCGCCGAGGTTCTCGTCGTCCTCGCCGAACGCCTCGACGAGCACCGTGTAAACGGCCAGGTCGTCGCGACCGGGCCGGAACGGTCGCGGTCCGACGCCCGACGGCCAGACCGGGTCCTCGAGCTCGTCCCTGAGGTCCTTCTCCATCCGCGAGAAGACCGCGATCTGCCGGTACCCGCTACGACGCAAGAGGTCGCGCTCCGCGGGGTTGTCACTGCCGGTCCACGTTTGCAGCACCGCCGCACCTTGACCGCGCGCGGCGACGGCAGTGCAGACCCGTTCCTCGAGACGGCCGAGGATGTACGCCGCGATCCCGTGACCGTAGTAGGCGGGGTGGACCGTGAAGTTGCCCTCGAACTCGCCTCCCGGACCTGTCTCACGCACGGCCCCAAAGGCGATGACCCGCCCGTCGTCGGTCTGCACCAGCCAGGCGTCACGCTCGAGATCGAAGTGCGGCGCGCGCCACTTGCGCAGCACGCTCGCAGAGCTGATCTCGGCCTGGCCCTGAAAGGCCTCCTGCGAGGCAGCGACGAGCGCCGCGACAGCCGCGGCGTCGTCGGGCCGTGCCCGACGCACCTCGAAGCCGGCAGGCAGCGCGTCGTCCATGGCCTCCCTCCTCGGGGCCGAGCCTGTCCCATGCGTGCGGCGCGAAAGGCGTCACTCCCGCGTCGAGGAGTGCGCCGTCCCGCCGCCTCACACTCTACACGGCTCGCAACGGCTCGCGAGGGTCCGGGCCCCGCGGCAGCGGTGGAGGGAGGCGCGGTATCATGGGGCGCTTGGCAGGCGGGCGACGCCCCGTGCCGAAAGCACGGGGCGTCGCCTCGACCGAAGGAAGGGGACGATCATCGGCGGACGGTCTGGCAGCGGAGCCGGCGCCCGGCGGAGTGCGTTGCGTCGCCGCCGGGTGGCGCTGGTCGGTTTCGTGCTGCTCGTCGGCGTCCTGGTCACGGCGCTCGTCATCAGCGATCTGCGCGGCGACGGCGCGGACGAGGGCGTGGCTCAGGTCCCGCCCTCGCGCGCGCCGTCGCCCTCGTCGTCGCCCGCGGTCTCGTCATCAGGGCCGCCTGCGGCTTTCGGCGTCACGCCGGCCGGCGCCGCCGCCCCGGTTTGGCCGTCCGACCTCATCGTCCCGTCCGAGCGTTCGTTCAAGGCCGACCAGATCGAGCGCCTTCCGTACGCGCCCGAGGTCGTCTTCTTCGGAGGCTCACGCAGCATGCGCTTCGAGCCGGCCTTCATGGAGGAGAAGACGGGCCTGAAAGGGTTCAACTTGGCGATGACCAACGGCAAGCCTGAGGACGCTTGGGTGTTCGCTCACTTCCTGCACGACCGGTCGCCGCGTACGAAGCTCCGCTGGGTCTGGGGAGTGCAGGTCTCGACCATGTACGAGCGTGACCTCGAGGCGGGACTCATCCAGGACCCGCGCCTGAACCGCTACCTGCCGCTCGACCTTCTCGTGGAACAGGGAAGGTCACTGCCCCGCACTCCCGAGGAAGTGCCCAAGGTCGCGCGCACCGACCTGCGCCGGTATGGGCGGGATGGGGTCGTCCTGTCCAACAGTTACGACCGCGCCGAGGCTCAGGGAAGAACGCTCGAGAGGTCTCTCGAGGTGTACATCAAACGTGCGCTCGCCAAGCAGCAACAAGCGCCGGGAAGAAGCGTCGAGAAGAGGTCGCGCAGCCGCGACTACTTCGAGGCCACGCTCGGCTACCTGGACGCCATCGGTGGTGAGGCGGTGATCATCGCCATGCCGGTGCATCCCGAGGCGCTCGAGGCGCTGCGCGAGCACGGCTGGCAAGACCGGCACGAGCGGTTTCTCGCCTACATCCGGTCGCTGCGCGACAAGTACGACGTTCGGTTCATCGACCTCAGCGAGATCGAGAGCTTCGGCGGAGACCCCGAAGAGTTCTACGACGGCGTCCACATCAAGGCGGCGAACGCGCGCCGCGTGATCACCAAGCTCGTGCGCACGTTCCCGGAGACGTTCTCAAGGGATGTCGGTGGCTGAGCGGTTCAGCTATCGCCGCTCGGACCATCACGGGCGCCGGCGCCGGCGGCGACGCACGGCGCGCTGGGCGATGGCCTCGCTCCTGCTTGCGGCTGTCGTCGCAGCGGTGGCCTTCGCCTATGGTCTGTCGGGGGACGAGGCCGAAAGGACGGGGGCGCGGCCGGCGCCCTCGGCGTCGGCCGCGCCGGTCACGACCGCCCTCGAGGACGTGAAAACGCCCAGCGGTGCGCCCGTCACGCTGCGCTTCCGCGTCGACGCGGCGGGGGCGGCGACGGCGGTCGTGACGCTGGTCGTCGCGAAGCCCGACGGGACGACCGTGCGGAAGCCGCTCGAAAACGTCGCCCGGCGCACGAACGCCGTGCTCGCCTGGACGGGCACGCTGAGACTGAAGCCCGGCCAGTACCGCTACTATGCGCGCGCCACCGTCGGGGGGCGCGCGCAAAAGGTGGCCGTGCCTGCCAGCTTGGTCGTCACTGCGCCCGTCTTCCCCGACAAGGGCGCGATCGACGAGGCGGTCGCCTGGATCAAGGGGCGCAGCGGCGCGCCCGGCCTCGCGGTGGCGACCGCGGACGGCGAGGTCAGGGGCATGAACATGGACCGGCAGTATGCCAGCTACAGCCTCTCCAAGGCGATGATCCTCGTCGCTTATCTCCGCGAGCACGCCGCGCTGGACGCGGCGGCGCGAGGCACGCTGACGCGCATGATCGAGCACTCGGACAACGCCGCCGCCGATGCGATGTACGCCGAGGTCGGCGGTGCGTCAGGCCTCGTCGACCTGGCGAAGACGGTCGGCATGAAGCGCTTCTCATCCGGGGCCGGCTGGATCTCGGCGCGCGTGACGCCCGCCGACCAGGCGCGTTTCTTCCTGACGATGGAGAAGTACATCCCGGCGAAGCATCGCGCCTTCGCGCGCGAGCTGCTTTCGGGCGTGATCGCGCGCCAGCGCTGGGGTATCGTCGCCGCGGCCGGCCCGCTCGGCTGGAAGGTGTACTTCAAGGGCGGTTGGTCGGGAGGGAACGTAGACATGGTGCAGGCCGCACGGCTGGAGAAGGGCGACGCCGTCTTTGCCGTGGCCGTGATGAGCGAAGGGAACCCGAACTGGACCTACGGCTTCGGGACGCTCAAGGGCGTCACCGGCGTGCTGCTCGGGCAGGAGCCGACGGGAGCGTACCTGGCCGAGGTGCTGGAATAGGCGCTGAGGCTCGGAAGTCGGGCGCGGGAGG
>JAKPOQ010000122.1 GCA_029547745.1 Actinomycetes bacterium | reverse complement strand
AGGCCGCCGAGGTCGTCGCGGACGTCGATCTGCTCGTAGCGGCCGGCGCCGACGAACTCGCCGAGCACCTCGACGGCCTTGTGCTCGGCGATCTCGACGGCGAGGATGCCGCCCGGTACCAGCCACGCCGGCGCCTGGGGAACGATGCGGCGGTAGAACTCCATGCCGCCATCTTCGGCGCGCAGGGCGACGTGCGGCTCGTACCCGCGCACCTCGAGGCGCAAGCGGTGCAGCGCCTCCGGCGTGACGTAGGGCGGGTTCGAGACGATGAGGTCGAAGCGCAGACCGGGCGGCAGGTCGTCGAAGACGTCGCTGACGAGAAAGGTCACCCGGCCGGCGAGGCCGAGGTCACGGGCGTTCCGGCGGGCGACGTCCAGCGGCGCCGGGTGCACGTCGGTGGCGACGACGCGCACCGTCGGGTGCTCGGCCGCGAGGGCCAGCGCGATGGCGCCGGAACCGGTGCCGATGTCGAGGACGTAGGGCTCCCCCCCGTCCGTCTCCCCAAGCTTCTCGAGGCACACCTCGACGAGCGTCTCGGTCTCGGGACGGGGGATGAGGACGTTGTCGGTGACGTGCAGGTCGATCGTGCGGAAGGCGCGCCGGCCGACGATGTAGGCGACAGGCTCCTGCTTCTGGCGGCGGCGCACGAGGCCCTCGAAGCGCGCCGCCTCGTCCCGGGCGAGCGGGCGCTCCGGTGCGGCGAACAGGTCTTCGCGCCGCACGCCGAGCGCCTCCACGAGCAGCACCTCAGCGTCGAGGCGCGGGGACTGCGAGTGCGCCGCCGCGATGGTCGCCGTCGCCGCCCGCAGCGCCTCGGCGACCGTCGCGGCGCGACAGACGTCGTCCGCTGCGCCGCCGGCCGCTCCCGCCGTCACCCCCGCCTCACTCCGCCCCGGCGGCGGCAAGCTGCTTCCGCCGATCCTCGGCGGCCAGCGCCTCGACGAACTCGTCGAGGTCGCCTTCCATCACCTCGGCGATGCGGTGGGACGTCACCCCGACGCGATGGTCGCTCACGCGGTTCTGGGGGAAGTTGTAGGTGCGGATCTTCTGCGCCCGATCGCCGCTGCCGACCATGCTGCGACGCGCGTCGCCGCGCTCCTCGTCCTGCTTCGCCTGTTCGATCTCGTACAGGCGGGCGCGCAGGATGCGCAGGGCGCGCTCCTTGTTCTGCAACTGGCTCTTCTCGTCCTGGCAGCTCACGCTGACCCCAGTGGGGACGTGCGTGATGCGCACTGCCGAGTCGGTCGTGTTCACGGACTGGCCGCCCGGACCACGGGCGCGGAAGATATCGACGCGCAGGTCGTTCGGGTGGATCTCGACCTCGATCTCCTCGGCCTCGGGCAGCACGGCGACCGTCGCCGTCGAGGTGTGGATGCGCCCCGTCGACTCGGTGACAGGGACGCGCTGCACGCGGTGCACCCCGCCCTCGTACTTGAGGGCCGAGTAGGCGCCCTGGCCGCGAACCTCGAGGATCACCTCTTTGTAGCCGCCGTCGTCGTTCTCGTTGGCGGCGAGGATCTCGACCTCGAAGCCCTTGGACTGCGCGTAACGGGTGTACATACGCGCCAGTTCGCCGGCGAAGATGCAGGCTTCGTCGCCGCCGGCGCCGGCGCGGATCTCGATGATCACGTCTTTGCCGTCGTTCGGGTCGTCGGTCAGCGCCTTGGCGCGGATCTCGGCGGCGAGCTCGTCGAGCCTCTTGCGGCTCTCGACGAGCTCCTGCTGCGCAAGCTGACGCAACTCGTCGTCGGCCTCGGCGTCGAGCAGCGCCTCGGCCTCGGCCGCCACCCGCTCGGCGTCGCGATAGCGCATGACGAGGTCGTGCGTCTCTTGCAGCCCCGCATGGCGGCGGGCCACCTGCGTGTAGCGCGTCCGGTCGCCGAGCACGTCCGGGTCGGCGAGCTGTGCAGTGAGCTCGTCGTAGGTCCGCTCGATCTCGTCGATGAGGTTGTCGATCATGGCCGTGA
>JAKPOQ010000085.1 GCA_029547745.1 Actinomycetes bacterium | reverse complement strand
GGAGATCCGCGAGCTGCTCTCGGCGCTCAACACCGGGCACGACGGCGGCGCGGGAACCCTGCACGCCAACTCGCTCGCGGACGTACCGGCGCGGCTCGAGGCGCTCGGCGCGCTCGCCGGACTCGACCCGTGGGCGATCGCGCGTCAGGCAGTGAGCGCGATTGGCGCCGTGCTCCACATCGAGCGCGCGGGTGGACTGCGACGACTCGCGGGCATCGCGCGGTTCGCGCTCGATGGCGCAGGCCGCCTCACCGTGGTGCCGTGACGGAGTCGCTCGGCGAGGTCGCCGCCATCACCCATCGTCTGGCGGTGCTGCTCGCAGCCGGCGTCGCGCCCGTGTCGGCGTGGCGGCATGTGGCGGTGGGGGCGAGGTCGGCCGTTCCGGCGGCGGCCGCGGCATCCGGGCCGGCGGGCATCCCGGGGGCGATCGTCGCCGCCGCGACGGGCGGTGATGCGTCCGCACGCCAGGCGTGGCGTGGTCTCGCCGCAGCTTGGGCGGTCGCCACTGATGCGGGTGCTCCGCTCGCGCCCAGCCTCACCTCCTATGCGAGCTCGCTCCGCGCCCTCGCCGATGCCCAGCGCGACGTGCGGGTGGCGCTGGCGGGCCCCAGGTCGACAGCGCACATCGTGATGGTGCTTCCCGCCATCGGTGCACTGTTCGGGCTCGCGCTCGGCTTCAACACCCTCGGTGTGCTGGTCACGACGCCGCCCGGATGGATGTGTGTGGCCGCGGGTGCCGCACTGATGCTGCTGGCGCGGTACTGGACGCGCCGACTACTCGCGTCGGCGCAGCCCGCCGACACCACCCCGGGTCTTGACCATGACCTCGCGGCCATCGCCGTCAGCGGGGGAGGCGCCCTCGATCGCGCGGTGGCCGCGGTGCACGAGGCCGGCGCGACCTACGGCATCACCGTCGGGGACCTGGATGCGACTCTCGACCTGTCGCGTCGCGCGGGCGTGCCGGCGGGTGACCTCCTGCGCGGCGAGGCGGAGGAACGGCGCCGGGCCGCCCGAGCCGACGCGCAGGAGCGTGCGGCCGCCCTGTCGGTGCGGCTCATGCTGCCGCTCGGGCTGTGCGTGCTTCCGGCGTTCATGGTGCTCGGCGTGCTGCCGCTACTGATCGCGGTCGTCTCGTCAACAGTGGGCACGTTCTGATCCTGTGTCCGGATGCCTCGAGGCCGACAACACCCCCGTGGCCGCCGCCGCAGGCTGACACCATGAAGAACTGGATTCGGGATGACACCGGCGCCGCCACCGCCGAGTACGCGATCGCCACGCTCGCCGCAGTCGGCTTCGCCGGCCTCCTCGTGGTGATCCTGCGCTCCGAGGAGGTGCGCGGCATGCTGACCGATCTCGTGCGTCATGCGCTGCAGATTCCGGGTTGACGATCGAGGCAGCGTCACGGCCGAGTTCGCGGTCGCCCTCCCCGCCGTGGTGCTCTTGCTCGCCCTCTGCCTCACGGGCATGCAGGCGGTCGGCCAGCAGCTTCGCCTCGCGGATGCCACCGCCCACGCCGCCCGCAGCCTCGCCCGGGGTGAGTCGGCCGACGTCGCTGCCGCCCGCGCCGCGCGGGAGGTGCCCGGCGCGAGCATCACCCAGAGCACCGACGGCGACCTCACCTGCGTGACCGGCTCGGCGCCAGCCGCGCTGGGCCTCACGGTGACGGCCAGCAGTTGCGCGTTGAGCGGCGGCCGATGACCGAGCATCGCGGCGACCGCGGGTCGGCAAGCGTCGTCATCGTCGGCCTGATGGCGGGCATCGCGGCACTCACGTCACTTGCCGTACCTCTCTACTCCGCGCTGGCGACGAAACAGTCCGTGTCGGCCGCAGCGGATGCCGCAGCGCTCGCCGCAGCCGACGTGGCCGTCGGCAGGGCGCCGGGGTTCCCGTGCGAGGTCGCGACCCGCGTGGCCGCCGCCAACGGGGCATCCGTCACCGCCTGCAGCGTGGACGGGCTCGTCGCAACGGTCAGTGCGAGCCGCTTTCTGCTGGGTATTCCGGTCGTTTCCACGGCAACGGCCGGTCCGCCGCCCGGCGAGCCGGATTAGGTGAGAGCGCAACGAGTGTGTGTATGGTGTCGCTGACGCCTCCACCACAGCCGCCCGGCGTTCTATCCAAGGAGACCTGTGTCCATGAAGCTCGTCATCGTCGAGTCGCCCACCAAGGCGAAGACGATCGCCCAGTACCTGGGTGAGGGCTATGAAGTGCTGTCGTCGGTCGGTCACATCCGTGACCTCATCGAGCCCAAGAACCTGCCGCCCGAGCTCAAGAAGGGGTCGCTGGGCAAGTTCTCCGTCGACGTCGAGAACGGGTTCGAGCCCTACTACGTGGTCTCCGACGCGAAGAAGAAGACGGTCGCCGAGCTGAAGCGCGCACTCAAGGGCGCCGACGAGCTCTACCTCGCAACTGATGAGGACCGCGAGGGTGAGGCCATCGCGTGGCACCTGCTGCAGGAGCTGAAGCCGAAGGTTCCCGTGCACCGCATGGTGTTCCACGAGATCACCAAAGACGCGATCCAGTACGCGCGCGACAACACGCGGCAGATCGACACGGCCCTCGTCGACGCGCAGGAGACCCGGCGCATCCTCGACCGCCTCTACGGCTACGAGGTGTCGCCGGTGCTGTGGCGCAAGGTCGGCCCCGGTCTCTCCGCCGGCCGCGTGCAGTCCGCAGCCACCCGCCTGGTCGTCGACCGCGAGCGGGAGCGTCTCGCGTTCCGCACCGCCAGCTACTGGGACCTGATCGCGGGACTGACTCCGAAAGAGGAGAAGGACCGCTTCGAGTCGAAGCTCGTGCGCATCGACGGCAAGCGCATCGCTGCCGGCCGCGACTTCGACGACAAGGGTCAGCTCAAGGGTGACGCGGTCGCCCTCGACGAGACCGCCGCCGCGACGCTCGCCGGTGCGCTGCGCGAGCACGACTCGGTCGTCGTCAGCGGCGTTGAGTCGAAGCCGTACACGCGCCGCCCGGCCGCCCCATTCACCACCTCGACGCTGCAGCAGGAGGCCGGCCGCAAGCTGCGCTTCTCGGCCCGCCAGACCATGAGCGTCGCGCAGTCGCTCTACGAGAACGGCCACATCACCTACATGCGCACCGACTCGCCCACGCTGTCGCAGCAGGCGATCGAGGCGGCGCGCTCGCAGGCCCGCAAGCTCTACGGGGCCGAGACGGTTCCGGATGCGCCCCGCCTCTACACCGGCAAGAGCAAGAACGCGCAGGAGGCCCACGAAGCGATCCGCCCGTCGGGTGACACCTTCAAGACGCCGAGCGAACTCTCCTCGGTGCTGCGCGGCAACGACTTCAAGCTGTACGACCTGATCTGGAAGCGCACCGTCGCATCCCAGATGGCCGACGCCAAGGGCTCGACCGCGACAGTCACCATCTCGGCCTCCACGGCGAGCGGCACCGTCGCCGAGTTCGTCGCCAGCGGTACGGTGATCACGTTCCGCGGCTTCCTGCACGCCTACGAGGAGAGCCAGGACGAGGAGCGCAACGCCGCCGAGGCCGCCGAGCCAGCCGAGGCGAAGCTGCCGCCGCTGACCGAGGGCCAGAAGCTCGTGCTCGTGGATGTCGAGGCGAAAGGTCACGAGACCAGCCCGCCGCCGCGCTACACCGAGGCCAGCCTCGTCAAGCAGCTCGAGGAGCTCGGCATCGGGCGCCCCTCCACCTACGCGAGCATCATCTCCACGATCATCGATCGCGGCTACGTCACGCCCCGCGGCCAGGCGCTCGTACCCAACTGGATCGCCTTCAGCGTCGTGCGCCTGCTCGAGGAGTACTTCTCCGACCTGGTGCAGTACGACTTCACCGCGGGCATGGAGGACGACCTCGACCGCATCGCCGACGGCGAGGCCGACCGGGTCGAATGGCTCACCGGCTTCTACTTCGGCAGCCCCAAGCACCGGGGCCTGCGCACCGTGATCGACAACCTCGGCGACATCGATGCGCGCGAGATCAACTCGATCAAGATCGCAGACGACGTGACCCTGCGCATCGGCAAGTACGGTCCGTACCTCGAGGCACCGGGGGAGGACCCCGAGACGCCGCGCCGAGTCAACATCCCGCAGGATCTCGCACCCGACGAGCTCACCGCCGAAAAGGCACGCGAGCTCATCGACGCGCCCGTCGTCGGCGACCGCGTGATCGGGGTCAACCCGGAGACCGGCAAGGAGATCGTCGCCAAGGACGGTCGTTTCGGGCCATACATCACGGAGCTGGAGCCGGAGGCCCCGGTGGTCGAGCCTGTCGAGACCATCGATCCGAAGACCGGCGAAGTGAGGATCAAGAAGCCGAAGAAGGTGGCGGTCGTCAAGCCGCGCACGGCATCCATCTTCAAGTCCATGGATCTGGCGACCGTCGACCTCGACACCGCCCTCGCACTGCTCAACCTGCCCCGCGTGGTGGGAACCGACCCGGAGTCCGGCGTGGAGATCACCGCGCAGAACGGCCGCTTCGGTCCGTACCTCAAGCGCGGCACCGACACGCGGTCGCTGGCCACCGAGGAACTCATCTTCGACATCGACCTCCCCGGCGCACTCGAGTTGTACTCGCAGCCCAAGTACGGCGGCCGGGCGGCATCCAGTGCTCTGAAGGAGTTCGAGCTGCCCGACCCGGTCAGCGAGAAGCCGATCAAGATCAAGGACGGCCGCTTCGGCGCCTACGTGACCGACGGCACCACGAACGCGACGATCCCGCGCGGCGAGCAGCTCGAGGACATCGACTTCGATCGCGCCGTGCAACTGCTCGCCGACAAGCGGGCGAAGGGTCCGGCCAAGCCGAAGGCGAAGGCCACGACCCGCAAGCCGGCCGCCAAGAAGGCTCCGGCGAAGAAGGCCTGATGCGCGGCCTGTTCATCACCTTCGAGGGCGGCGACGGGTCGGGCAAGTCGACCCAGTCCGAGCTGCTGGTGCAGTGGCTCGAGGCGCAGGGTCGCACAGTCGTCGTCTCGCGCGAGCCCGGCGGCACCGACCTCGGGCTCGAGCTGCGCGAGATCGTGCTGCACCGCCGCGGCGAGATCGCCCCGCGGGCCGAGGCTCTCATCTACGCGGCCGACCGCGCGCACAACATCGCCACCAAGGTGCGTCCCGCACTGGAGCGCGGCGACATCGTGGTGCAGGATCGCTACCTCGACTCCTCGGTCGCCTACCAGGGCGCCGGTCGAGTGCTCGGTGCAGACGAGGTTCGGGATGTCTCGCTCTGGGCCACCGAGTCGCTGCTGCCCGATCTGACCATCCTCCTCGACCTGCACGAGGGGCAGGACCGGCTGGCCGACCGCACCAAATATGACCGACTCGAGGCTGCTGGCGACGACTTCCACGCCCGGGTGCGCGAGGCCTACCTCGAGTTGGCCGCGGCCGAGCCCGGGCGCTTCGTCGTGATCGATGCGCGTGAGCCCATCGAGTCGATCGCTCTCGCGATCCGCGAGCGGGTCGAGCCTCTGCTGCCGTCGCCGGCCTGATCTCCGTGTGCACGCGCCACTGTGCCCGCCCCCTTTCGCAGATCAGGATGCCGCGGCGACACGCCGGTATTGCCGCGCGCAGGCGCGGCGTGTCGCCGCGGCATCCTGATCCGCGATCAGGCGGTGCCCCCAGCATCCACGCTCACCCGCCGCGAGACGGCGGACTGTGCGCTTGAGCCGTCGTCGGCCTGATCTAGGCTGAGCGCGTGGCAATCTGGGACGAGCTCACCGGCCAGGCCGACGCCATCGCCATCGTCGAGGCTGCGGCCGCGGCGTCGAGCGTCGGCGGTCGCGACGACTCGTCGATGACCCACTCGTGGCTCATCACCGGCCCGCCCGGCTCGGGTCGCTCCAACCTCGCCTACGCCTTCGCGACTGCCCTGCTCGGCGGCGACGACGAGGCAACTCGCCGACAGGTGCAGGCCCGCACCCACCCCGACCTCGGCGTCCTCGCCACCGAACGCGTCATCATCTCCATCGAGGAGGTGCGCCACTTGGTGGCCACCTCCCAGTTCTCGCCGTCGG
>JAKPOQ010000084.1 GCA_029547745.1 Actinomycetes bacterium | reverse complement strand
CGCTACTTCAGCACGACGAACGCGTCGGCGGCGAGCTCGTACTCCTCGTCCTCGTTGAGGTCGTGGACGAGGATGCGTTCGAGCTCGCCTTCGCCGCGCAGCTCGAGCGGCTGCGCCTCGGCGAGGACCTTCACGTCCGAGAGGCGTAGGGCCGAGCGCATGGCGCCGCTGACCGACGGGTCCTTGGCGCTCGTCATGAGGACGACGCGGCCGGTGTGGTCGGTGAGGTCGATCGCCAGTTGCGCGGCGCGGTCGCCGGTGTCGAGGACGACGACGCGCTGGTCGGCGAGGGCGGCGGGGTCCTCCACCGCGGTGTAGGCCCCCTTGCCCTCGTAGGCGGCGAAGTTCGCGATCTCGGCGGTCGCGGCCTCAGCCGGATGCGGCCGGCACGTCTCGTCTTCTGCCGTCTTCAGGGCATCCTCCGGCTTGACTCCGGCGCGCCAGTTCTTGATCGCCTCGTGCAGGGCGTCGGCAGCCAGGTTCGAGCAGTGCATCTTGATCGGCGGCAGCCCCTCAAGGGCGTCGGCCACGTCGCCGCGCGTCACCTTCATGGCGTCGTCCAGCGTCATCCCCTTGACGAGCTCGGTGACCATGCTCGAGGTCGCCACCGCCGAGCCGCAGCCGAAGGTCTGGAACTTGATGTCTTCGATGCGGTCGTCGGGCGTCACCGCGATGTAGATGTCCATCAGGTCGCCGCATACCGGGTTGCCGACCCGGCCGACAGCGACGTTGTCGCCCTCGAGCGTCCCGACGTTGCGCGGGTTGCGGAAGTGCTCGAGCGTCTTCTCCGTGTACTGCGTGGATTTCATGCTGGTCCCTTCCCGCCGCCGAGAGCCTTCCCGACCGGCGGCTTGTTGTAGAGCGGCGAGAGCTCCCGCAGGCGCGCGACCACGCCCGGGAGCGCCGCCATGATGCGGTCGACGTCTTCTTCCTTGCTGAAGCGCCCGAAGGTGAACTCGAGCGAGCCGTGCGCTTCCTCGTGGAGAAGACCGCACGAGATGAGGGTGTGCGACGGCTCGAGCGTCTTCGAGCTGCAGGCCGAGCCGGTGGAGGCGGCGATGGCGGCGTCGCGCAGCGACAGGACCATCGCCTCGCCCTCGACGGCGGCGAAGCGGAAGTGGGCGTTGTTGGGCAGGCGGCCGCCGGGATGGTCGAGCGGCGCGCCGTTGAGGTGCGCGTCGGGGATCTCGGCGAGCACGCGCGCGACGAGGCGGTCGCGGATCGCCTTGATGCGCGCGGTCTCGGCCGGCATCTCCGCCGCCATGATGTCGGCGGCGGCGGCCATGCCGGCGATCGAGGCGACGTCCTCGGTGCCCGAGCGCAGGCCGCGTTCCTGGCCGCCGCCGAGCAGCACCGGCGCGAGGGCGACTCCCTTGCGCAGGTAGAGCACGCCGAGACCGCGCGGCCCGTAGATGTCGTTCGACGACAGCGAGAGCATGCCGACGGGGGTCTCGCGCACGTCGATGGGGACGAGACCCTCGGCGGCGACCGCGTCGCTGTGGAACACGATGCCGGTGCCGGCCAGCGTCTCGGCGATCTCGGCGATCGGCTGGATCGTGCCGATCTCGTTGCTCGCCCAGCCGACGGACACGAGGATCGTCTCGTCGGTGATGCGGGCGCGCAGCTTCTTGGGCGACACGCGCCCGTACAGGTCGATCGGCAGGCGGGTGATGCGAAAGCCGTTCTTCTCGAGGTACTTGGCGATGTTCAGGATGGAGATGTGTTCGGCCTCGGTGATGATGATGTGGTCGCCCTTGCGCCGGTTGCGCATGGCGTAGCCGATCAGGGCGAGGTTGTTCGCCTCGGTCGCGCCCGAGGTGAAGACGATCTCGGCCGGCTCGGCGCCGATGAAGCGGGCGACGCGGGCGCGGGCCTCCTCGAGGGCGGCCGTGGCCGCGTCGCCGACGCCGTGCAGCGACGCGGCGTTGCCGAAGTTCTGCGTGAAGTAGGGCAGCATGGCCTCGACGACCCGCGGGTCGACGGGCTTGGAGGACTGGTAGTCGGCGTAGACGACGCCGGCCGGGCCCACGGCCGCGCCGGCGTCCGTCGCCTTCGCGGAGCTCATCACGACGCCGGCCTCAGAACCACATCGTGGCGTCGGCGTCGAGCGCCAGGTCGTTGAGCGTCGCCGCGCCGACGATCATCGCGCCGTCGATGAGCTCGACGTCGTCCCAGCCGAGCATCTGCCTCGATGCCTCGCACGCGTACACGGGGATGCCCATGTCGAGCGTCTTGCGGAGCATCTCGCCCACCGACGGGAAGCTGCCGAGCTGCATGGCGTCGGCGGCCCCCGGCTTGAGCACCTTGAGGCCCATGCCCAGGAAGTAGACGGCGGGCTCGAGGTCCATGACCCTGGCGCTCTGGGCGAGGACCAGTGGCGGGTACTGGCGCTCCGGCTGATCACTCGTCTGCACGTAGAGGATCTTCTTCTTGTCGTCATCCATCACGGGTCCTTTCCTATTGGTCCTGCGCTGTCGCCGTGCGTCGCGGTCCCGTCTGGTGCGGTCATGCGCCGCTTTGCCCCGCTGCCGTCGCGCGTCGTGTTACCGTTTCGCTGGGTCATGCGCCGCTTTGCCCTGTTGCCGCCATGAGTTGCTCTGCTCTGTTGCCGTCAAGTGCCGTCGCGCAGACTGCTTCGCCGTGTCCCCCGGCCGTCACGTCACTTCAGGCGGCGCAGCAGGATACGGAGCTGGTCGCCTTCGTGTTCGACGGCGACGACCTCGTGGCCCGCACGCTTGGCGAAGCGTGTGAGGTCCTCCTTCGCCGCGGGGTCGTCGGCGAACACCTCGAGGACCTCGCCGACGGCGATCGAGTCGATGCTCTCGCGCGTCTGGAACAAGGGCTCCGGGCAGTACAACCCGATGCAGTCGAGCGTGCGCGTCACAGTCGTGTCTTCGGTCATCGCCGTGCCTCCAGGGTCACAGTCCAGTCATGTTCCGACGTCCTTCTTCCCTTTTCGGACTGCCTCAATCCTGCTTCTGCCCAAGCAGCCTACAGGCGCAAGGGCTGTCGCGAACCTGAACGACAGAGTCCCCGCTGATCGCCGACGGCCGGTGATCGCCGTGGCCTGCGACCTGGAGCGCGCGAACCGTCCCGCGTGGCTCGGGGATCCGTAGCAGGGTGTCGGGGGCCTGCTGCGGAAGGCGTCCGCGGCGCCCCATCGACGGTGACGGCCTCTGCCTGTAGCCTAAGAGGCGTGGACGTGACTGGTCTTCAGGACTTGGATGCCGTCATCGCCGCACTGGAGAGAAGGGCGAGGGCGGCGGGCTGCGATGTGCGCCGGCTCGGCGTGGCCGAGCCGGCGCACATCGACCTCTCCACCGCCCTCGCCGACGCCCTCGCGCATCCCGTCGGAGCGCCGCCCCTGCGCGAGCTCGCGCAGGGGCGGCGTAGTGCCGTGATAATCACCAGCGACGCGACCCGGCCCGTGCCGGCCCAGGCGCTTCTCGGGCCGGTGATGGCCCAGCTCGGGGCGGCCGGTCTCGGCGCCGACGCCGTCGACGTCGTCATCGGCGGCGGCGCCCACCGGCCGCCTAACGGCGCCGAGGTCCGCACCCTCCTCGGCAAGGAGTGGACAGGGCGACTCCGCGTGCACTGCCACGACGCGCGGGCCGCCGATCTCGTCGACCTCGGCCGGACGCCGGCCGGCACTCCGCTCTTCGTCCACCCCCTTGTCGCGGCCGCAGACCTGCGCATCGCCTTCGGTCAGGTGGAGCCGCACGAGTTCGCCGGCTTCACCGGCGGGCGGAAGTCCATCCTTCCGGCGATCGCCGGCGAGGCGAGTATCCTCGCCAACCACTCGCTCGCGAACCTGAGCCACCCCTGGGCGCGGCCCGGGATCCTCGACGGTAACCCCGTCCATGAGGACATGCTCGCCGCCGCCCGCCTCGCGCGGCTCGACTTCATCGTCAACGTCGCATTGGGCGGCGACCTGCAGCCTCTGGCGGTCGCCGCCGGCGACGTTGAGGCGGCGCACGCTGCGCTCACGGACTTCGTGCGTGGGTTCGCCCAGCTCGAGCCTCCGGAGGGGCCGGTCGACGTCGTCGTGACCGGCCCCGGGGCGCCGCTCGACATCAACCTCTACCAGTCGAGCAAACCCCTCGTCGGCCTGCAAGCGATGGTCGAAGCCATGGCGGCGCGCGCTGCCGATGCTCCCGCCGCCGTCTGGCGCCCGCCGGTCGTCGTCCTGCTCTCGAGCTGCTGGGACGGGACCGGCTCAGACGAGATGCTCGCGCCTTTCGCCGGGGCGCGCGACCCGCAGGAGGTGCTCGATCGTCTGAGCACGCACTACACCGTCGAGATGAACGAGACCTTCAACATCGGCCGCTTCCTCACCGTCTGTCCGCAGGTCGTCGCCTGTTGTCCTGGGGTCGCCGACGACGACCTGCGTCGGCTCTTCTTCACGCCGGCGCCGACGCCCGAGGCGGCGCTGCAAACGGCCCTGATACTCGTCGGGCAGGAGGCGGCAGCGGGCGCCGGCGCCGTGACGGCGCCGGCCTACGCTGCCGCCTCCCCGGCCTACGCTGCCGCCTCCCCGGCCCGGGCTGCCGCCTCCCCAACGCCGGTTGCTCGCCGGCCCGCGGTCCGTCCCCCGTCCGTCCTCTTCTTCCCCCGCGCCCACCGGGCCCTGTTCGCCGTGCCCGGCGAAGCCCGTCGCGGGCCCACGACCTCCGCCGAACCTCAACGAGAGGGGTGACCTGCCCGTGCCCACCATCACCGCTGTGACCGCCCGGATGATCCTCGATTGCCGTGGGTTTCCCACGGTCCAGGCCGACGTCTGGTGTGGCGACGTGCTCGGCCGGGCCGACGCGCCGGCCGGGCGCTCGACCGGGAGCGCCGAGGCCCGCGAGCTGCGCGACGGCGGCGACCGCTACCGCGGCTACGACGTGCGCACCGCGGTCGAGAACGTGCGTACCGTCATCGGCCCGGCCGTGATCGGCAAGGATGCGGGCGACCAGCCGGCCCTCGACCGCTTCCTCTGCGAACTGGACGGCACGCCCGACAAGTCGCGCCTCGGGGCCAACGCCATCCTCCCCGTCTCGGTCGCCGCGGCGCGGGCGGCGGCGACCAGCGTCGGGCTGCCGCTGCACCGCTACCTGCGCGCCGACTCACGCGTCCTGCCCGTCCCGATGATCAACCTGATCGGCGGCGGGCGGCTGACCTCGAACGACCTCGCCTTCCAGGAGTTCATCATGATGCCCGTCGGGGCGTCCTCGTTCGCCGAGGCATTGCGCATGGCGAGCGAGACGCACATGGCGCTGCAGGAGATCGTCGTGGCGCGCTACGGCAAGCTCGCGGCGAACACCGGCGACGAGGGCGACTTCGCCACCCCTGTCGTCGACGTGCACGAGGCGCTCGCGGTGGTGCACGAGGGCGTGGCCGCCGCGGGGTATGCGGGCGACGTCGTCTACGCGCTCGATTGCGCCGCGACGCACCTCTGGGACCCAAAGAGCAGGACCTACGCGGTGAGCGGTCGCAAGTACACGACCGCGCAGATGATCGACCTCTACAAAGAGCTCGTGCGCGACCATGGCGTGGCGAGCATCGAGGACCCGTTGCACGAGGAGGACTGGGAAGGCTGGGCCGAGCT
>JAKPOQ010000078.1 GCA_029547745.1 Actinomycetes bacterium | reverse complement strand
GCCCCTCGGCATCGTCAACCTTGAGGCGATGGCCTGCGAGTTGCCCGTCGTCGCGACCGCAACCGGCGGCATTCCCGAGGTCGTCGTCCCCGGCGAGACCGGCTGGCTCGTGCCGATCGAGCAGGTCCAGGACGGCACCGGGACGCCCGTCGACCCAGAGAAGTTCGTCGGCGACCTCGCCGATGCTCTCACCAACGCGGTGAGCGACCGCGAGCGGGCTCGGACGATGGGGTTGGCCGGGCGCAAGCGTGCGGTCGAGCAGTTCTCATGGGAGTCGATCGGCGACAAGACGATGGCCGTCTATCAGGACGTCCTCGGTCGCTCGTGATCTCGCTCGTGATCTCAAGGGGGCGCCTCGGCCGCTCGTGATGCGCCGCCGAGGTCCCTCGGCGAGGGCTTAGGCCGGTCGCCAGCCGGCCACGGTCATCGCCAGGACGTTCGTCGCTCCCACGAGGGTGGCCTCGGCTTCAGTGAGCAGGCGGCGCAGCACGGCAGTCCGTTCCGCGGAGGTGCTCGCATCGAGAGCGGCGCCGCTCTCTTCGACGCCGAGCCCGGCCAGGGCCAACGCACGCACGTCGCCGGCGCGGTCGAGCAGATGCAACGGCCGCGGTGCGAGACCGGGCGGCAGGCCGGGGACTCTCGCCCGCGGCGGTGGCGTGGCTTCACCACCGCGCCACGGTATGCCGCCCACCGTCGCCAGCCGGGTGGTCGCCTCCTGCACCGCTTCGGTCAGTCGTCGGCTGAGATCACCCACATCCGGGGCCTCGGCGATGTGGCGGGGGACCGGCTCGGTCTCGTATGCCGCCCACGTCGCCAGCACGCCGGTGTCGCCTTCCGGGCCGAAGCGGGTCAGCGCCGGCACGAGCGCCCCACCGACCGTCGGCGCGTATGCCGCCTGGCCGGCGTCCGTCGCTGCCGCGGTCACCGCAAGGGGGGCACGCGGCATACCCGTGAGAAGTCCTGGGCGGGGGAGGGCGAGGAAGACGGCCGTCTCGCCGCGCTCGGCCCAGTCGCGCAGGGTCGCCTTGAAGGGCCCGGCGATGTCGGTCGCGGCGCCTGAGTGAACGTTGCCGACGACATCGTCGAGGTCGCCTCGACCGCCCAGCCATCGGGTGCCCCACAGGGCACACCGGACGACGAGCGGGAGCGCGAGCACCGGCACACCATAACCATCGGCTCGGCCGAATGCCCGCCTCCACCGGCGGGTTTGGACCTGGGGCTGAACCTGAATGGGGGTGCCGACACGCTCCCTCGGCGCGGGGCCGCGAACTCCTCGCGGGCT
>JAKPOQ010000074.1 GCA_029547745.1 Actinomycetes bacterium | reverse complement strand
GAGCGTCTTGATGAACCGCGAGGCGAAGACGCGCTCGTGGGCGAACAAGTCGCGCGCCGACGTCGTGCGGGAGATCGCCGCCGAGCACGGCTACGAGGGCGAGTTCCTCGACGTCGAGGACACCGGCGAGGTGCTCGACACGATCAGTCAGAGCGCCGAGACCGACGCGCGCTTCCTGCGGCGTCTCGCCGCGCGCGAGGAGTTCGAGTACTTCGTCGACGACACGGGTTTTCACTGGCGCTCGCGCGATCAGGCCAGCGCGCCGAAGCACGTGCTGACGTGGTTCTCCGACCCGGGGCGCGGCGACATCATCTCGGTCAGCGTCGAGAGCGATCTCCAGCGACGCGCCGGCCGCGTCGAGGTGCGTGGGCGCGACCCGCTCGCCAAGACCACGGTGGAGTCGGCGGCGACAAGCGCCACGGTCGAGCGCGCGACGCTGAGCGACGTCCTCGAGGTGGTCGATCGCGAGACCGGCGAGACCTCGCTCCAGGAGCGCAACGCGACGACCAGCGTGCATCCGACCTCCGCGCCGACGCCGGCTGCCGCCGAGCGCGAGTCGGCCGCGCGCTTCCGCCGCGCCGAACGCGAGACGGTGAAGCTCGCGCTGCAGGTGGTGGGCGACCCGACGCTGCGCGCAAAGCAAGTCGTCGAGGTGCGCGGCATCTCGAGCCTGCTCTCCGGCAAGTACTACGTGACCGAGGCGAAGCACGTCATCTCGTCGTCTGGCTACTTGGTCGACCTGAAGCTCACGCGCGACGGCACCGGCGCTCGCCGAGGCGCGGGCCCGAACGCACGAGGGCAGCCGCAGGGCGGCGAGCCGAACCGCACTACGCCAGCGACCGGCACGAGCACCGTGACCGAGCTCGAGCGCGTCGACCCGGAGACGGGCCGCACCGTCATCGAGTACCGGCACGACGGCAACGTCGTCGGCGTCGAGGACCCGGAGGCCGGCGTCAGCCGCATGTACTGAGGAGCCACGCGATGAGCACCTTCGACGACGACATCCACACGCACGATTCGCGGCTCCTTGGCATGTACGTGGGATACGTGACCAAGCGCGACGACGAGGAGCAGCTCGGGCGCGTGCGCGTCTGCATCCCGGGCGTGCTCGAGCCCGAGAGCGCGTGGGCGTGGCCGCTGGGGACGAGCGGCGGCGGCTCGAAGGACCGGGGCTTCTTCGCGGTGCCCGAGGAGGGCGCCGAGGTCGCGGTCTTCTTCAACCAGGGCAACGTCGACGCGCCGTACTACCTCGCGGCGCACTGGGGGAAGCCGAACGGCGAGAGCGAGGTGCCGGAGGAAGCTCAGAAGAACCCGCCCGACAACCGCGTGCTCGCGACGCAGACCTTTCGCGTCGAGCTCGATGAGACGAGCGGCGGGCGGAAGCTCCGGCTCACCAACAAGAAGACCGGCGACCACCTCGTCTTCGACGCCGAGGAAAACACCGTGACCCTGCAGGCGACGACGGCGCTCACGCTACGCGCGGTCGGCGCCATCAGCATCGAGGGCACGCAGATCACCATCGGCGGCCGCGTCGTCCGGCCCATCGCCGCCCCCATCTGAAGGAGACGTGCTGTGGCCCTCCCGATCTGCCTCGAAATCCCTGAGCTCGGCGATCCGCCGGTCATCACGCTACCGGGCGGCGTGAGCATCCAGCAGTTCAACCTGATGGAGGCCATCCAACCCGCGCTCACGCCGCTGATGCCCGTGTTCGACATCATCGACACCGTGGTGGCGGTCTTCAACTGCGTGAAGGCCATCCCGGACTCGCTCGGGCCGCCGCCTGACCCCACCGCGCTCGCCGCGTGCATCCCCGAGCTGGCCGAGAAGGTGTCGAAGCTTTTGAAGCTCATCCCGCAGCTCTCGCTGCCGTACACCATCATCGGG
>JAKPOQ010000070.1 GCA_029547745.1 Actinomycetes bacterium | reverse complement strand
GCTCTGGCGGCCGGGACGCCGCGGCACACGAGTACGTCCGGCCGGCGGCGCCACGCCGCGGCTCAGCGACCTGAAGGGAGCGACAGATGCCCGAGTGTCAGCACATGAAGACGGTGCCGGTCCCGGAACCGGAGGCGAGCGGCGCCGGGTGCGAGGAGTGCCTCGAGATCGGGCAAGAGTGGGTGGAGCTGCGCAAGTGCCTCGAGTGTGGGCACATCGGCTGCTGTGACAGCTCGATCGGCAAGCATGCGACCCGGCACGCCCACGAGACCGGGCACAACGTGATCCGCTCCTTCGAGCCGGGCCAAAAGTGGCGGTACTGCTACGCGGACGGGACCTACGCGGAGTGACAGAAGGAGCGGCGCTCCGGCCGAAGGTCTTTGAGCGACCCTGGACCAAGGGCCGGTCGGTCATCGCCCTACGGTAGCCGGCGACGCCGCCCGCACGCAGGGCAGGTGTGTCCATCCGCGTCCTTCGGCGACCGGTCAGGGACGGAGCCGCACCTTGGTTGCGCGCCGCTCGTCCATGTTTTCGCGGGCAGATCGTCCTCAGGTCCGCGAAGCAGGATCGCCGGCAAACCGCGGAACCCGCACTGCTGGCGGCGAGCGTCCGCGCGAGGCGCGCCGGGTCGCGGGCGTAGGATCGACGCGCTTCTGCTCGATCTGGACGGGCACGAGACACAAGACTTCGCAGGAGGACGTCGATGGTGATCGCCGGGGAACTCACGCAGGCGCAACTGGAGCTGCTGTTCACGCACATGCCGCTCGGGCTCGGCTTCAGCGTCGCCGACGAGGACGACGTCGTGCGCTTCTGGGCGGGCGAGGGGTTCTCTTCCTGCAGCCCGAAGCTGATCGGCCGCAGCCTCTTCGACTGTCACCCAAAGCGCGCCCATGCCGCGATCGAGTCGCTTCTCGCCGACCTGAAGTCGGGCAGGAAGGACCTGGTCGACACGATCGAGCACGGCAAGGACGGCGCGGAACGCATCATCTACACCGCCTTGCGGGACGCCTCCGGCGCCTACCGCGGCGTCCTCGAGACCGTGCTGCCGATCGACGAAGCGGGATCGGCCGACGAGGCCGGCGAGGCCTGAGCGGGGGCATCTCGACCTGTCCACGGCATGCGCCCGATCCTGGCGCGTGGTCGACATCGCCGTCGACGTCCCCGTGGACGAGACCACCTTCACGATCGCCATTCCGGAGGACGCCGAGACGGAGCGACCCCGGGCCGGCGGTATCCGCAACTCCGTGGCGAAGGAACTCGACCGGCATCCGCCCTTCGCCTACCGCAAGACCACGCGCACGGCGGGCGCCTTCGCCGGGAGGACCGCCCGTACGTGGATGGGCGACGGCGCTGTCCTGTACGTGCAGAACGCAAGCTACGCCGTGGAGATCGCCGGGGACCTGACGCGCAGCGAGCTGCTCGCCATCGCCGGTTCACTGCAGCAATGACCTCGCGATCCTGAGCGTCCGTCAGACACACGGACGCGGGCACTGGGGATCCGCGCACGGGGACGCGGGCACTGGGGGTTCGCGCACCGTGACGTGGACGGCGGCCTTCGGGTACGCTCCGGGGCGAACCGACGGGCGCCCGACGTGAGTGCTGAGACGTTGCCGGATCTGGGCGGATGCCCGGGCTCACCCTCCGCGATACGTCTCGATGTTGCCCTTGGAGTTGAACTCGCAGTCGTTGCCGCGCAGCTTCGGATGAGCCCGGTCGTTGATGATGATGCCCCAGCGGTTGCGGGAGCAATAGTTCTCCCTCGCTTCCCCGCTTGCACGGTCGCGAAAGAGGATCCCGTAACCGAGGTTGTTGTTGCAGGTGTTGTTCAGGAGCCGAGGATGCCCGCGCCGATTCACGCAGATCCCTCCGGTGTGCCTGTCGCCGTTCCGATTGCACCTGTTCCACTCGACGCGGACGTGATCGCCTCCCGCGACCGTGATGCCGGTCTCGCGATTGCGCTCGCACCGGTTCGTCAAGAGTGCGACGCGCTGACCACCGAAGACCTCGATGCCGTTCCCATTGCCGACGAACGTGCTCTCGAGGATCACCACGTTCGTCCCGCCGGCCACCATGACACCCCGGCGCTGGTTGGAGTTGAACTTGCAGCGTTCGATGCGGGCGCTCTTGCCATGCTCGATCCACACCCCGGTCTTGTTGTTAGAAAAGCGACCGCCCTGGATCTTCACCCGGGCGTGTTCGCTGACGGTCACGCCGTAGTCGGCGTTGCCGGCACAGGTACATGACCTCATGATCGCTTCAGCATTGCCGTAGACGGCGACCCCGGACACCCGGTTCGAATTGCACTGAGTGCTCTCCATCGTGACGCTGCTGTCGCCGGACGCGTCGATGCCGCTGTCGCCATCGTCCGCTGTACACTCGC
This sequence comes from Actinomycetes bacterium, assembly GCA_029547745.1. Taxonomy (GTDB): domain Bacteria; phylum Actinomycetota; class Thermoleophilia; order UBA2241; family UBA2241; genus UBA2241. The sequence goes on along the minus strand of JAKPOQ010000070.1, from coordinate 14,049 downwards.
GGACGGTCGCCTGAGCGTCACCCTTGATCCACAGGGACGCGTACGACCACTGCTTGTCGCCCGAGGAGCCCGTGAAGCGGCAGCGAGTCATCTGGAGCGTCCCGTGCGTGACAGCCAGGGCGCCGCCGTTCGTGCTCCCGCTCTTCACGAACGAGATGCCTTCCGCCGAGAAGTCGGCGGCGCGCACCACCAGGGCCGATTCCTTGGCGGATCCCACGACCTCGGTCTCCTCGGGACCGGCACCGACGAGCCGCACCGACCTCGTGATCACCAACTGCCGGTCGCCGAGGTCGTAGGTCCCGGCGCCAAGCTGGACCGTCCCTCCCTCGGCCACGCGCCGGATGGCATCAGACAAGGGGCCGTAATCTTGAGCCGCGTCTGGCTTCACCGTCACGGTCTTCGGACGAGCGGACGGTCCCCCCTCGCTGACAGTGTATGCGACGAACGCGAGGAACGCCGCGATCACGACGGTCACGACGATGCCCACGATCAGCAGGCCACGGTTCCTTCCTCGGCCACCCGCCGGCCGTCCGCCCGCGCCGGGCCCAGGTGCAGACACCGTCGGCTGGGGCGTTCCCGGCTGCGGGCCGGGAACCTGAGCGGGCGCATAGGCGGAGGGTGCCGGCGGGACAGCGGCGCTGGGCCCAGCTCCGCTGGGCCCAGCGCCGGGCGCCTCATGGTGCTGCACCTCATCGGCGCCTTGCGCGGCAGGGAGCCTGGAGCCGCACCCCCGGCAGAACACGTCCTCTTCGGCCGCTTGCCGCCCACACGATGGACATGTACGCATGGCTTCAGCCCCCTGTGCTTCGAGGTTGCAGGCACGGCTCAGCAAACCTGTGCTTCGTCCGCGATCCGCACGGAGCACCCTTTAGGTACAGGAAGTACCCCGATGAAGGGCGCGGGAATCGCTGCTCGTGTAGCCTCCGGGGAAGACGACCCCGGCGCCTCTCGCCGTTTCTTGATAGCGTAGCTGTGCCGATCTTTCGTCCGGCCGAATGGTCGAGGCGCTCGTGCGCGGTCAGGGGGATGCTCTAGTGAGACGCTGGTCGCTCTTCGTCCTCACCTGCTTCGTTGCGCTCACCGCACTGGCGTGGCTGCCCGCTGCTTCTGCGCGTGCCGGGACGCCAGCTTCGTCCCGGACTGAGGCCCCGCCCGGCGACCCGGCCCATGGACGGCAGAGGCCAGCTTGGACGTGCGCGCTCTACGTGAACGCCGACAACGACCTCGCGTACGCCTGGCCGCGCTTCACCTTGCCGGCCCTCAAGGCTCTGCCTCGCAGCGCTGATGTCAATGTCGTCGCCATGGTCGATCGACCCGGGCGCACGGGGACGCGCCTGGTCCAGGTGGAAGGCGGCGAAGCGCGTGTCGTCGCGACCTGGCGCGAGAGGGACTTCGGCTCGGGCGAGAGCCTCGCGTGGTTCCTGCGGCAGGTGCGGCAGCGCTTTCCGGCAGACCACCTCGCGGTAACGGTCTGGGACCACGGCTACGGCTGGCGCTACGTCTCGAGAGACTTCAGCTCCCGCGACGACCGCATCACGATGCCCGAGCTGCAGCGAGCGCTGACGGAGGCCGGCATCCCCATCGATGTCCTCGTCTTCGACGCCTGCAACATGGCCGACGCCGAGGTGCTCCATGAGCTCGGGCTCACCGGTCTCGTCAAGTACGTCGTCGCTTCGGAAGAGACGGTCGACCAGGACGGCGTGCCCTACGACGGCGCGCTGTGGCCTCTTGTGACCACGCCCCAGCGCACCCCGGGTGACGTCGCCACGGACTTCGTCGAAGCCTGGCAGCGCTACTACCAGCCGCTGCGCTGTTTCAATTGGACGAGCCTCTCGGCCATCGACATCCAGCAGTTCGCGGCGGCGGAGGACGACCTCAGGGCCTGGATCGCGCGCTTGCGCGCCGACCTGCCGGAGTCGAGGTCACGCTATGCCGCCGCCCTGCGCAGGAGCATCTACGCCTGGGATTCGTGGCACGTCGACCTCGCGCAGGTCGCCTCACGGCTGGCGACCGATCCTGAGATCACGGACACGGCGCTCAGACAAGCATCGGCCGCCGTCGCCGACCGGGTGACGGCAGCGACCGCGGCTCTCTGGAGCGGCTCGTATGCGAACGCCTTCCGCGGCATGACGATCTGGTGGGGGACCGGCCACGACTGGCGCGCGTATCGCGACGCCTACGCGCGCCAGGTGGCGTTCGGCAAGCGGACAGGCTGGTACGCCTTCCTCAAGGCATACAACGCCGGCCGCGGCCCAGGGGCGCCCGGGTCTCCTGAGCCGAGGCTCGAGCGCGCGGAGTACGGCCTGACCGACATCGTTTTCACGGATGCCGTTCATGGCTGGGCCGCCGGGTACGACAACGTCGAGAGCGAGGCACTCGTCCTGCGCACGACGGACGGCGGGCGCAGTTGGAAGACGAAGAGCCGCGCCTCGTGGGACGCCTACATGGTAAGTTCGCTCGCGTTCCTCGACACGCGGCGAGGCTGGGCCGTCGGCAGCGAGGGACGTGACGGCAGCGTCGTCGTCAGAACGAGAGATGGCGGACGAACGTGGCAGTGGCAGCAGGGCGACACCGCCGAATACCTGCTCGGCGTCGACGCCCTCGATTCACAGTCCGTCTGGACAGTCGGAAGCAACGACACCCTGTTGCACACGGGGGACGGTGGCCGTCATTGGCTTGGAGCGCGGCGACGCTCGAACACCGACCTTTGGTCGGTGGCCTTCGCCGATGAGCGACACGGTTGGGTCGCCGGAGGCGACGCCGCGACCGCCGAAGGGGTCATCAGACACACGGAGGATGGCGGCAAGAGCTGGACGGCCCAGGCGCGAGTCCCCGGCGCGGTGATCGCGAAGGTCTACGCCCGCGACCCCGAGCACGCCTGGGCGGTCGGCGGCGACGTCGTCGATGGGGCCGGCGTCGTCTTGTACACCGACGACGCCGGCCAAAGCTGGACGCCGCAGTGTGGGTCCGCAACGTGTCCCTGCCTGAGCGACGTCATGTTCGTGGATGCAGCGAACGGATGGGCGGTGGGCGCCGCCGGGGCCGCGCTGCGCACGGCCGACGGCGGCGCCCATTGGACCGCCCTCGCCCTTCCGACCACCGAAGACCTGACCGCCGTCTGCTTCACCGACGCCGAGGACGGCTGGATCGTAGGCGACGGCGAGACCATGTTCCACACCGAGGACGGCGGCGAGTCGTGGAGCACCATGTCGCTCGATGTCGTCGGACCGGCGACGAGGGCTCCATCGGCGACGACCGTGCGCCGCGGGGCGCGGGCGACGCTCGTCTACCGCGTGTCCGACAGCAAGAGCGCCACGGCGACGGTCACCATCCACATCCGCGCCGCCGGCGGCGCGGTCGCCAAGACCCTTACGTGCGGCAGGGCAGTAGTCGGTCGCACGCTGACGAGGTCCTTCGACTGTCACCTTCCAAGAGGCACGTACAGGTTCCTCGTCTGTGCCCGCGACGAGGCGGGCAACCCGCAGAGGCGGACGGGGTCGAACAAGCTCGTGGTCAGGTAGCCCAGGGGAGGCGTGTCATGCTCATGTCAGCACGGGACCGGACCGCACGTTGCACCGCGCGCCCCGCTGTCCGCTCGCGCCAACGTCGTCGCCCTGGACTGCGCTTCGGCGCCCTCCTCGCCCTCGCCTTCCTGACGGCGCTCGCGGTGGCGGCCGCGCCGGTGCAGGCGGACCCCGCCCCTCAAGCCAAGTGGACGGTCATGGTGTACATGGCCGGCGACAACAACCTCGAGAAGTGGGTCACACACGACATCGCGCGCGAGATGGCGGCCGTCGGCTCCAACGATGACGTACGGGTGGTCGCGCTCGCCGACCGCGCCCCCGGCCATGCCACCGGTTCCGGCGACTGGACGGGCACCTTGCTGTTCGACGTGACCGCAGGCATGCAGCCCACGCCGGACCAGGCCGTGGCCGACTGGGGCGAGCGCGACATGGGTTCCCCCCAGACCCTCGTCGACTTCGTGACCTGGGCGCGCGCGAACTACCCGGCCGACCGCTCTGCCCTGTTCCTCTGGGACCACGGCTGGGGTTGGTGGACGGGCAACACGATGGCCGACGAGACGAGCAACGACTACCTCGACATGGACGAGCTCCGCGACGCCCTCGAGGTCGTCGGCGGGGTCGACATGGTCGGCATGGACACGTGCCTGCCGCAGATGGTCGAGGTCGAGGCGGAGTTCCGCGGCTTCGCGCGGGCTATGGCGGGATCGCAGGACGCGATCGGTTACACCGGCTTCGCCTACGATCGCATCGTCGCCGGACTCCAGGCGGACCCCGCCATGACCCCCGCCGCTCTGGCGACGCTCGCCGCCAAGAGCATGCGGGCCGGCCACGACAAGTGGACCGTGGCAGCGTCAGCCGTCACACTCGGCCGACACTGGGACGCGCTCGCCAGTGCGGTGAGCGACCTGGGCTGGGACCTCGCCTGTGACCTTCGAGACCATCGCGCCACGTTCGGCCTGGCCCGAAGACACTCGGCCCGGCTCCCTCAGGCGACCTACCCTGAGGTTCGCGACCTGCTCAGCCTCGCGCAAGAGATCAGAGCCCGCTCCCCCTCGGCGACGATCAGGCGAGACTGCAACAGAGTGATCACAGCCCTGCGCCGGACCGTGCTGTACGAATGGCACACCAAGGCCGAGGGCGACCTGCACGGGATCAGCATCTTCTGGCCGGCGGCACCGGCGCCCCCGCGCGCCGGATCGAGCTTCTCTCAGTGGGTCGACTTCGGGTACTACTGCTCGCAGCTCACGTTCACCAGGCTGACGTACTGGGGCGACTTCCTGGCCGCGTGGGGGCGCTGGTGACAGACAGAGGCGAGACTTAACGCCCGGGGGCGGGGCGCCTACGGCGCCCCGCCCCCTCGGCTCGTGCATGTCTCCGCAATGGCGGTCGGCCTTGCCTACTACTTGCTCTTTCCGATCTTGAACATCTTCGTACCGCAGGTCGGGCACACGCCCTGAGTCGCGGGCTTACCGTTCTTCATGGTGACCTGCTTCTCGTCCTTCATGACCCTTTTGGCGCGACACTTCACACAGTAGGCCTCGGTCGCCATGCGGTCTCCTTTCGTGGCCCTCGCGGACGGCTGCCCGCCCCCCAAACGGTCGCCGGCAGTATACGCTGAGGTCAAGAGGGGCGCAATGAGCCTGAGCCGAGGCTGACGCGAGGCTGACGCGACGGGTCCCGACGAGCCGTCGCGCATCACTCATATGCAGACCGCCGCCGCGGCTCTGCACGGAATATTGCCGCCCCGACGCCCACACGGTGTTGCCCCGTCGGCGCCCTGTTGGTAGAACGTCGGCATTGCGACGGGGCCGGCGCCTGCGGCGCCGGCCCCCACACGGACACCCGGCCTGAAAGGATGACCATGGACGAAGAGCTCCAGGCCACGATCCGCACCCGCGTCGCCGACGAGAACGTGAAGCACATCCAGTTGTGGTTCACGGACATCCTCGGGAACCTCAAGATGGTCGAGATCCCCGACCGCCAGCTTGACTCCGTCCTCGAGAGCGGCGCCCCCTTCGACGGCTCGTCGATCGCCGGTTACGCCGAGGTCGAGGAATCGGACATCGTCGCGATGCCCGACTGGACGACCTTCAAGGTGGTGCCCTGGTCCCAAAGCCACGAACGGACGGCGTTCGTCTTCTGCGACATCCTCGACCGCGACTATCGGCCGTACGAGGGCGACCCACGCTGGATCCTGCGCCGCCAGCTCAAGCGGGCCGCCGACATGGGCCTCCAGTTCCACGTCGGCCCCGAACTCGAGTACTTCTACTTCAAGAACGGGGAAGGCCCCGAGCTCACCGACGAGGGCGGCTACTTCGACGTCCTGCCCGCCGACCTCGGCAACGACCTGCGCAAGCAGACGATGCGCATCCTCGACAGGCTCGACATCCCCATGGAAGCCTCGCACCACGAGGTCGCCCCGTCGCAGCACGAGATCGACCCGCACTACGCCGAGGCCCTGGTCATGGCCGACCGCGTCATGGTCTGCCGGCTCATCGTCAAGGAGGTCGCCGCCCACAACGGCCTGCACGCGACGTTCATGCCCAAGCCGCTGTACGGCGTCAACGGCAGCGGGATGCACGTGCATCAGTCAATGTTCCGCGGCGACGAGAACGCCTTCTTCGCCGCCGACGACCCCGACCACCTCTCGCCCATCGCCAGAGGGTTCATCGCCGGTCAGCTCCGCCACATGCGCGAGATCTGCTCGCTGCTGAACCAGTGGGTGAACAGCTACAAACGGCTCGTCCCCGGCTACGAGGCGCCGGTCTACGTGAGCTGGGCGCACCGCAACCGCACGGCGCTGATCCGCGTGCCCCTCTTCATCCACGGCAAGGAGAGCACCGTGCGGGCGGAGGTGCGCAACCCCGATCCGGCGGCCAACCCGTACCTCGCGTTCGCCGTCATGCTGGCCGCCGGCCTCGAGGGCATCGAGAAGGGCTACGAGCTCCCGCCGGCGATCGAGCCCAACATCTACACGATGGCGGCGGAGGACCGCGAGGCGGCCGGCCTCACGATGCTGCCCAACAACCTGTACGAGGCGATCACCGAGACGCAGCGCAGCGACCTCGTGCGCCGCGCCCTGGGCGACCATGCCTTCGAGCGGTTCATCACCAACAAGCTCAACGAATGGTACGAGTACCGCGAGCAGGTGACCGACTTCGAGATCAAACGCTGCTTCTCGGTGCTGTGACGGCCGGGATGAGCGACGCGACGGGCGGCATGCGGGACGGGACGGGCGGCATGAGCGACACGGCGCGACTCGTCGAGCACCTGACCGGCTGGATCCGCGACGAGGTGCTGAAGAGCGGAGGACGGGGCGCCGTGCTCGGCCTCTCCGGGGGCGTCGATTCGGCCGTCGTCGGGGCCCTGGCCAAGCGGGCCCTGGACGAGCGCGTGCTGACCGTCCTCATGCCCTGCCACAGTGAACCAGACGACGCCGACGACGCCGCCCTCGTGGCCCGCGAACTCGAGCTGCCGACGGCGACCGTAGACTTGACCTCCGTCTACGACGCCCTGGTGGTGGAGCTCGGCAAGGCGGCGCCCGACCTCCCTGCGCATCGACCGGCCACGGCGAACCTCAAGCCGCGGCTGCGGATGACGACGCTGTACGCCTTCGCCAATCTGCTCGACTACCGCGTCCTGGGCACCGGTAACCTCGACGAACTGACGGTCGGCTACTTCACGAAGTACGGGGACGGCGGCGCCGACCTGTTGCCGCTCGGCAGCCTGACCAAGGGCGAGGTCCGCGACCTCGCCCGCGAGCTCGGCGTGCCGCGACACATCATCGAGAAGCCGCCGTCCGCCGGACTCTGGATCGGGCAGACCGACGAGGGCGAGATGGGGCTGACCTATGAGCACCTCGACGCTTTCGTCCGCGGCCGGGACGTGCCGGCAAAGGCGCGCCGGCGCATCGAGGCCCTGCGCGACGCGAGCGCCCACAAGCGGGCCCTGCCCAAGGTCGCTCCACGGCCCGACGAGGGGTAGCGGCGCGTCAGCCCGCGGCGCGGCCCGGCGGCGCGTAGGCCCGCGGCGCGGCGAGGCCCGGCGGCGCGTCAGCCCGCGGCGCGGCAAAGCCCGGCGGCGCGTCAGCCCGCGCATAGCGCGGGCTGACGCGCCGCCGGGCCTCCGGTAGACTAGGCCGCCGGTCCGAAGAGGGTCCGAAGAGGTCACGATGTCGGTCGTCGTCCAGAAATACGGAGGCTCGTCCGTCGCCGATGCGGCGCGCATCGTCAACGTCGCGCGGCGCATCGTCGACACGGCGGAACAAGGCCACAGCGTCTGCGCCGTCGTCTCGGCGCGCGGCGACACGACCGACCAACTCCTGGATCTGGCCTTCGAGATCTCGCCCGACCCGCCCGAGCGCGAGATGGACATGCTGCTCACGACGGGCGAGCGCGTGAGCTGCGCCTTGCTGGCTATGGCCATCGACAGACTGGGCAAAGAGGCCGTCAGCTTCACCGGCTCCCAGGCCGGCATCATCACCGACACGGTGCATGGCAAAGCGCGCATCCTCGACATCCGCGCCTTCCGGGTCGAGGAGGCGCTCGCCGCCGGCAGGATCGTGCTCGTCGCAGGGTTCCAGGGCGTGTCCACGGCGAAGGAGGTCACGACCCTCGGCCGCGGAGGCTCCGACACGACCGCCGTCGCCCTCGCTCACGCCCTGCGCGCCGAGGTCTGCGAGATCTACACCGACGTCGAGGGCGTGTACACAGCCAACCCGAGCGTCGTGGCGCGGGCGCGCAAGATCGCCGCCATCTCGTACGACGAGATGCTCGAGATGGCGGCCTCGGGCGCGCAGGTCCTGGCCCTGCGGTCCGTGGAGTACGCGCGCAAGTACGGCATCCCCATCCACGTGCGCTCGAGCTTCAGCGAGGCCGAGGGCACCTGGGTCCGAGAGGAAGGTGACGAAGTGGACGCGGAGCAGCAGCTCGAGCAGCCGATCATCAGGGCCGTCACCTACACGACGGACGAGGCCAAGGTGACGGTGCGCCACGTGCCGGACCGCCCGGGGGTCGCGGCGAACGTCTTCAGCGCCCTTGCCGACGCGCACGTGAACATCGACACCATCATCCAGAACACCAGCGAGGAGGGGCACAGCGACATCAGTTGCACCATCCCCGCGGAGGACATCCCATCCGCCGACAAGGCCCTGCGCCGCATCGTCGCCGAACTCGGCGCCCTCGGGTACGACAGTGACGACTCCATCGCCAAGGTGAGCATCGTGGGCGCCGGCATGCGCACCCATCCCGGGGTCGCAGCCACCATGTTCAAGACGCTCGCCGACCTCGGCATCAACCTCGACATGATCAGCACGTCGCCGATCAAGATCTCATGCGTCATCGCCAAGGACCGCGTCGACGAGGCCGTCCGCGCGCTGCACACCGTGTTCGGCTTGGACGACGACTGCGTGCACCCCGAGACGGCCGAGCGAGGGACGTGCTGATGGCCAGTCGCGAGTACACGGTGGCGATCGCCGGCGCGACCGGCGTGGTCGGCGGCACCGTCCGCCGGATCCTCGAGGAGCGTGACTTCCCCGTCGCCGGGCTGCGCGCCCTGGCGAGCGAGCGTTCCGTCGGACGCCGTCTGCCGTTCAAGGGCGACGAGGTCGAGGTGCGCCGGCTCGACGAGGACGCGTTCGCCGGCGTCGACCTCGCCTTCTTCGCCGCCGGCGGCGACGTCAGCCGCGAGTACGTGCGCGCCGCCGTCGACGCAGGGGCGATCGTCATCGACAAGTCGAGCGCCTTCCGCGGCGATCCGGCCGTGCCGCTCGTCGTGCCCGAGGTCAATCCCGAGCACCTCGACGACCACCACGGCCTGATCGCCACGCCGAACTGCTCGACGATCCAAATGGTCGTCGCCCTCAAGCCTATCTACAACGCCGCCGGCATCGAGCGCGTCGTGGTCAGCACCTACCAGTCGGTCTCCGGCAGCGGTCAGGGCGGCATCGCCGCCCTCGACGCCCAAGCGCGCGCCTGGGCCGCCGGCGAGAACGTCGCGCCGCAGTTCTATCCCCGCCAGATCGCCTTCAACCTGCTACCGCACATCGACAGCTTCCTGCCCTCCGGGAGCACGAAGGAGGAGCAGAAGATGGTCGACGAGACGGTGAAGATCTTCGCCGACCCGGAGCTGAAGGTGACGGCGACGTGCGTGCGCGTGCCCGTGTTCGGCGCCCACAGCGAAGCGGTCAACGTGCAGACGCGCCGCAAGCTGGGCGCCGACGAGGCACGCGCCCTTCTCGCCGCCGCCCCGGGCGTCGAGGTGGTCGACGACCCGGAGCGGCTCGCCTACCCGACACCGCTGGACGCCGAGGGCAAGGACCCGGTCTACGTCGGTCGCGTGCGCGAGGACCCGACGGTCGCCAACGGGCTCGACCTGTGGGTGGTCGCCGACAACCTGCGCAAGGGCGCTGCTCTTAACGCCGTGCAGATCGCTGAAGAGCTCGTCCGCCGCGGCCTTCTCTGACGGGACCCGCGGGTATACTCACCTCGCATGGGCCTCGACATCCGCATCGACCTGCCCAGGACGGAGCAGTCCGACACGTACGACGTCGCCATCGTGGGCGCAGGCCCGTCCGGCCTGACGGCCGGCATCTACTGCGCCCGCGGCCGTCGCTCGACGGTCGTCCTCGAGCGCAACATGGCCGGCGGCCAAATCGCCCTGACGGAGCTGGTCGAGAATTACCCCGGCTTCCCCGATGGCATCTCCGGGTTCGACCTCGCCGACCGCATGAAGCGCCAGGCGGCCCAGTTCGGCGCCGAGCTGCGCGAGATCACGACGGTCGCCTCGCTCCAGCCTCATGAGGACGGCTGCTTCAGCATCACGACCGACCAGGAGAGCATCCGGTCGCGGGCGGTGATCCTCTCGCCGGGCGTCGAGGCCAAGCGTTCCGGCATCCCCGGCGAGGCTGAGTTCATCGGGCGCGGCGTGTCATGGTGCGCGACCTGCGACGGCGCCCTGTACAAGGGCCGGACGGTGGCCGTCGTCGGCGGCGGCGATGCGGCAGTCGAGGAGGGCCTGTTCCTCACCAAGTTCGCCGACAAGGTCTACGTCGTCCATCGTCGCGACGAGCTGCGCGCGGCGAAGATCGCCCAGGAACGCGCCTTCGCCAATCCCAAGATGGAGTTCGTGTGGGACTCGGTCCCACGACGCGTCGTCGGCGATCAGATGGTCGAGGGCCTCGAGGTGCAGAACCTCAAGACCAAAGAGGTACGGACGCTGCCGGTCAACGGCGTGTTCTTCTACATAGGCCAGATCCCGAACACGGCCTTCCTGCAGGGCGTCGTAGAGCGGGACGAAGCCGGCTACATCCTTACCGACGAGCTCATGCGCACTTCGCTGTGCGGCGTGTTCGCCTGCGGCGACGCGCGCAGCAACCCGCTCAAGCAGATCGCCATGGCGGTCGGCGAGGGCGCCCTCGCCGCCGTGCAGGCGCAGCGTTACCTCGACCAGCTCGAATGCCCCCTGCCGGCGGCAGGCGGGCAGCGACCAGCTTGGGGCGGCCCCACCGTCCCGGCGGCGTCCGGCGAGCGCCCGGGAAGCGGCGGCGCCGGCGACACCCCTACCCCCTGACGGACGACGAGAGGAGCCCGACGTGGAGCCTGTCACGCAGGACGACTTCGACGACGTGGTGGTCAACGCCCCCGGCAAGGTATTGGTCGACTTCTGGGCCGAATGGTGCGGGCCGTGCCGGATGGTCGGACCCGTCCTCGAGGAGATGGCCGCCGAGTATCCGGACGTGACCTTCGTGAAGCTGAACGTCGACGAGGCGCCGGAGATCGCCCAGCGGTACGGGGTCATGAACATCCCGACGATCCTCGCCTTCGAACAAGGCGAGGTGAAGCAGCGGATCGTCGGCGCCATGCCGAAGGCCAAGCTCGTCGCGGAGCTCGGGGAGTTCCTGGGCTGACGGGCCGGCGGCGCGTGGCCGGCGGCCGTCACATCGCGGCGCGCGGCGCAGTCGCCTTCGGCGGCGCGTGGCCGCCGGCCGTCACATCCCGGCGCGCGGCGCAGTCGCCTTCGGCGGCGCAGCCCTCTTCTTGCTCACATTCGTCAGACGGCGCGCCGCCGGCCTCAGCGCTCGAGGCGCAGCGCGAGGACGTCGTAGCTGAACGAGACGAGGTCGTCGGCGATGGCCAGGTCGAGACGCTCCTGGACGGCCGGCGGCATCTCGCGCACCCGACGCCGGGCCTGCTCCGCCCCCGGCGTCGGCACAGCCGCCGCCTGAAGCCAGTAGTCGAGGTCGACCGTACGGCGCTCGTCGCGGCGCTCGGTGACGTGGAGACCGACGTCGGCGACGAGCGCCGTCAGCCGGTCGGCGGAGAGCAGCCGCCGCCCCGGCTCGCGCAGCGCGACGAGCTCGTTGAAGGCCGCGTCGGTGACCTCGTCGACCACGGCGTCAACGATCACGACGCGGCCTCCGGGGCTCGTCACGCGGGCCATCTCGGTGAGCGCGGCGACAGGGTCCGGCAACCGGTGCAGGGCGTCCTGGCAGACGACAAGACTGAACGCGCCGTCGGCGAACGGCAGGGCGCGAAGATCAGCCGCGTGGAAGGCGATGGTCTTGAGACCGAGTTCGGCGGCCAGGCGGCGACCCTCGTCCACCGAGTCGGGGAGGTCGTCGACCGCCTCGACGAAGCGGACGCTGGGCGCCAGGGCGAGCGCGCCGACCCCGACACCGCAGGCGTAGTCCAGCGTGTCGTCGTGGCGCGACGGGCGCGCCATGGCGACGAGCAGATCCGTCGCTGCGTCCTGCAGGCCGTCCACGCTCCCTCCCTTCGCGCTCCACGAAGGTTGTCGGCCTTATCCGCCGCGACTTGAGCGCGACTCAGCCGTACGGCGTCGTGAAGATGGTGCCCGTCGCGGTCAGGCCGACGCCCATGTCGCGACCGTCGAGGCGGACGCGTTCGACGTGCGCACCGGCGGCCGGGCCGTAGGCGAGGCCGCCGGCCAGCGTCTCGGCCTTGAGGAAAGCCTCATGTCGCCGGACGACCTCGACGAGATCGTCTGGCATCTCGAGCGTCAGGTCGATCGTGTCCTCGATGCGCAGCCCAGCGTTCTTGCGCGCGAGCTGCACTGCGTGCACGATCTCGCGCACGATGCCCTCCTCGCGGAGGGCATCGTCGAGCTCGGTGCGGAGGGCGACGACGCGGCCGTCACTGCTCTCGACTTGGTAGCCCTCCGGCGAGCCGGTCTCGACCAAAAGGTCGTCCTCGCCGAGACGGACCTCGGCGCCGTCGGCGAGCCGCACGGCGGCGGCGCCGTCGGCGCGCAGCGCCGCTACCAGCGCCGCCGCATCGGCCGCCGCCAGCGCCTCGCGCACGGCGCCGAGCCGCTTGCCGAGCCTGGGGCCGAGGACGGGCAGGTTGGGCTTGACCGTGTAGACGACGAGCTCCCCGCCGTCGCCGACCCAGCGCAGCTCCTTCGTGTTCAGCTCGTCGAGGACGACGTCACGCAGGCGTTCGACGGCGGCGCGTTCGGCCTCGGGCAGCGCCACGACGACCTCGGCCAGCGGCTGCCGCGTCTTGACGGCGGCCGCGTTGCGCGCCGCCCGGCCCATCTCGACGACGCGGCGCGCGGCCGCCATGTCGAAACTCACGCCGCCGTCGATGGCCTCCACGTCGGCCGCCGGCCAGCGGCACAGGTGCACGCTCTCCGGCGCCGTGTCGTCGACCCCGCGCACAAGGTTCTGGTAGATCTCCTCGGCGACGAACGGCGTGTACGGCGCGAGCAGCTTGCTCAGCGTGACGAGCGCCTCATACAGGGTCTGATACGCGGCAAGCTTGTCGGCGTCGTTCTCGCTCTTCCAGAAGCGTCGCCGGCTGCGCCGCACGTACCAGTTGGAGAGGTCGTCGACAAAGTCCTGGATCGCCCGTCCCGAGTTGGTGGCGTCGTACTCCTCGAGCCCGTCGGTCACGGTCTGCACGAGGCGGTTCAACTCGCCTACCAGCCAGCGGTCCAGCAGCGGCCGCTCACGGAGCGGCACCGCTTCGCTCGCGGGGTCGAACCCGTCGATGTTCGCGTACACGGTGAAGAAGCTGTAGGTGTTCCACAGCGTGAGGAGGAACTTGCGTACGACCTCGTCCACGAGGTCGGCGCTGAAGCGCCGCGCGAACCACGGCGAGGAGGCCGTGAACAGGTACCAGCGGAAGGCGTCGGCGCCCTGACGGTCGAGCACCTCGTCGGGCTCCACGACGTTGCCGCGGCTCTTGCTCATCTTCTGGCCCTCGGCGTCGAGCACGTGGCCCAGGCACAGGCAGCGCTTGTATGAGCTCCGTCCCTCGATGAGCGTCGCCACGGCGAGCAGGCTGTAGAACCAGCCCCGCGTCTGGTCGATGGCCTCGCAGATGAAGTCGGCGGGGAAGCGTTCGCGGAAGAGCTCCTCGTTCTCGAACGGGTAGTGCCACTGGGCGAACGGCATCGACCCAGAGTCGAACCAGGCATCGATGACCTCGGTGACGCGGCGCATCCCGGCGCCGCACTCGGGGCAGCGCAGCACGACCTCGTCGACGTAAGGCCGGTGGAGCTC
>JAKPOQ010000049.1 GCA_029547745.1 Actinomycetes bacterium | reverse complement strand
CATGCAGTAGTAGCAGGACGCGTCCTCGAAGATCGCGCCCTCCATGTCCTCGTCGCTGCTCTCGGGATCGGTGCCCTCGCCGACCTCGCGCGAGGGCGTGGTGGCCGCCTTGGCGACCGCCTTGCGCAGGTCCTTGGCCTTCAGCCCGAAGCGTTTCTCGACGGCGCCGAGGTACTTCGACTGCACCGACGGGTCGCGGTGCGCGATGGCGTCGAGGATGGGCTTGAGCCGGTACTCCAGCTCGCGCGCGGGCGTGTCGGCGGGCACGGCCTCGATCGCCCTCTCGATATCGAAGACGACGTCGTAGAGGTCGCACCGCGCCGTCGGCTCGACGTTCACCTTGCAGAAGCCGATCTTCTGGAGCGAGTGGCACGGCGGCGCGATGGAGCCGTCGGTGCGCACAGTGGCGAGCACCTTCTCGTGGGCTTTGGCGACGTAGCGAACGCCGTCGCGACCGCGCAGCTTGCCCAAGCCCCGGCGGTCGTACTCGAGCACCAGCTCGGTGATCTCATCGAGCCCGAGCCCCTTGTGCGCGAAGAAGCGCACCATGTCGAAGATGGCGACGCTGCGGTCCTCAGCGCCGTGGTCCCAGAGCCGCTGGATGGGGCCGCACATCTCGACCGGGTGCTCCCAGTCGTATTCGCCCTCCGGCGTGCGCTTCGCCTTCGTGGTGCCGGGCGCCGCCACGTTGCCCACGATCGGGAGCGAGACGCGCGGGGCGACGACGGGCAGCGTCGGCTCGGGCTCGACGTCGAGGCGAGCGAGGAGCTTGTCGTCTTCGCTGCGGTCGAAGCCGGAGAGCGCGGCGCTCACGCGGTGCGGGCGGTCGCCCTTGCCGTCGCCTTTGTGGCTGACGGTGCCGATCACCTTGATGATGCGCGCGACGTCGTGGATCGAGTCGACGTGGACCGCGTCGGTCTGCGCGCGCTCGCGCACCTTCGTCTCGAAGGCCTTGAGCCCGGCCTGGAGCCGCTCGCGGCGCTCGCCCTCGAGCACCGTGGGCGGCAACGCGAACCAGAGCTGCGCGCCGTTCCCGCTCATCATCAGGCGCGGACGCACGAGCCCCTCGGACTCGCACCATGCGATGGCCTCGTTCGCGGCGGCCATCGCGAGCGCGAGCTCGGCGTCGGTGCTGGCGGTGTCCTTCGGGCGCACCGGGTCGAGGTCGATGACCGTGGCGGTGATGACCTCAATGTCCTTGCGACCGGCGCCGGTCTTGAGCGGACGCACGACGTTCGGGGCCGCGTCGAAGAGGCGGCGCGGGCGCGGCTGGATGCCGACGTAGACGTTGCCCGCCGCGTTCGTGCGCACGCACTCGCGGACGAACGCATCCTCATCGTCGAAGAAGCCGATGCCGATGATGCCGCCCGCGGGGCGGATGACGCGCACCTCCGAGACGCCGTGCGCGCCGTGGGCGAGCCAGCGCCAAGTGGCGCGGATGGTGTTCTCGTCGGGGCCGAGCGCGCTCATGCGGCTCCTCTGCGCGTGCCGAGCTTCGACGCAGGGACGCCCAGCACCTCGGCGTAGAGCTTCCTACGCTCGAGGTGGTGGCGGCGCAGGAGCGGCACCTTCCGGTCGACGAAGTCGAAGAGCGCGGCGTCCGTCTTCTCGGCGTGCGGGCGCATCAGGCGCCCGAGGCGCTGCACGGTGCGTCCGCGCGCACGGCCCGGGTACGCGAGGAACACGCGAGAGAGGCGTGGCAGGTCGAGGCCCTCGTCGGCAAGGCTCGTCGCAACGATGACCGCCAGCTCCCCGGCGCGGGCGCGATCGAGCAGCTCCTTGCGGACGGTGCGCTTGACCTCTCCGGTGAGCACCGCCGCCGAGACGCCCTCGGCTTCGATGGCGGCGGCGAGCGCGTGGCAGTGGTCGATGCGCCCGGAGAGCACGAGGCAGACGTGGCCGGCGCGGGCTTCGGAGACCACGTGCTCGACGATGAGCGCGTTGCGCGCCGGGTCACTCGCGACCGCGGCGAGCATCGGCGCGTAGTCCTCCGCACCGGTGTAGAGGTACGTGAAGTTCGTCTCGATACTGTGGATGTCGGGCACCGTCAGGACGCCCGCCGCGACCAGCTCGTCGTGCGTGATGGTGACGAGCGGCGCACCCAGAAACAGGTCGAGCAGCGCGGTCAGCCCGTCCTCCCGATCCGGCGTCGCGGTGAGGCCGAGCCGGTACCGCGCGGGGCAGCGGTCGACCACAGAGTGGAACGTGCTGGCGGCGACGTGATGGGCCTCGTCGAGGATGAGCAGTCCGAAGCCGCCGAGGAACGCCTCGAGCTTCGAGGTCTCCCAGCGCACGAGCGCCTGGATCACGGCGACGGTCACGGGCGCCGGGCGCTCCTCGCCATCGCCGATGAGCCCGGCCTCGAGGCCCAGCTTGTCCTTCAGCTCCCCGAGCCACTGCTCGGCCAGGTCGAGGGTGTGGACGAGGATGAGGGTCGGCGTGCGCAGCTTGGCGATCGCGCCCATCCCGACGCGCGTCTTGCCGCCACCACACGGGATGACGACCGTGCCCTGCGTGACCTTCGCGAGCTTCTCGACCGCGTTCGACTGGTAGTCGCGGAGCCCGAGCGCGGGCACGTCGAGCCTCTCCTCGGGCAGCACGCGCGCGTCCTCGCAGGCGACGATGAGCCCGTCCTGCGCGGCCGCGCGTCGGAGCACGTGGATGGCGCCGCGCGGGAGGCGTAGCTCGCCTCCGCGCTGCTCGACGAAGCACACCGTCTCGAGCTCGGCGCCCGGGTTCAGCCCGAGGCGAAGGCGGTCGAGGAACGCGGGGTTCGGGAACGACAGCATCCGGCTCAGGCGCTCGACGACCTTCAGCGGCACCTCGCGGGCGTCGAGCGTCAGCGCCGCATCAACTCGCGCGCGCATAGGCAGCCTCCTCGAGGAAGCGGGTGATGTTCTCGACGCGCCGGGTGGTGAGCATCGGCGGCAGGCTCTTGAGGAACTTCTTCCCGTAGCCCTTCTCCGCGATGCGCTTGTCGAGGATGACGGCGACGCCCACGTCCGTCTTGCAGCGGATGAGGCGCCCCACACCCTGGCGCAGCGCGATGATGGCGAGCGGCACGAGGTAGTTGTCGAAGGCGCGCGGGTCACGCTCGCAGATGGCGTCGATGACCGGGTCGTCGGGCGGCGGGAACGGCAGCTTGTCGATGACGAGCGCGGTGAGCGCCTCGCCCGCGACGTCGATGCCGGTCCAGAAGCTCTCGGTCCCAAGCAGGATGGAGCCGACGTCCTCTTTGAAAAGGCGCGTCAGCTCCGCGCGCGGAAGCTCGCCTTGGCGCAGCACGCGGTGTTCCCTCCCATCGAGCCGCTCGTAGACGGCGTTCAGGTTCCGGTACGACGTGAAGAGGCCCAGCGTGCGGCCGTCGCAGGCGTCGACCACGAGCTGGAAGATGCGCGAGGCCTCGTCGATGAAGTCGGCGTCGCGCGGATCGGGCAGCCGCTCGGGCACGACGAGGAGCGCCTGCGACGCGAAGTCGAAGGGCGTCTCTGCGACGACCTCGAGCGCGCCCTCGGGCACGCCGAGCTCGCGGCGCACGAAGTCGAAGGTGCCCGAGGTGGTGAGCGTCGCGCTCACGAGCGACACCGACGGGCAGCGGGCGAACAGCTCCTCGCGCAGCAGCTCGCTCACGTCGATGGGCTTCGAGCGGAGCTTGGTGCGCCCCTTGTTGTCGAGGTCGAGCCAGTACACGCAGCCCGCGTTCGACTGCGCGAGCCCCTCGGCGAGGCGAGCGCCCGCCGTGGCCGCGTTCTTGGCCACGTTGCGCGCCGTGACGCGCTCTTTCTTGTCCGCGAGCTCGTCCTCGGCGCGGGCCTTGGCGAGCGCCACGAGCTTGCCGAGCGCGCGCTGGAGGGCAGCGTCGTTGGCGAAGCCCGGCGCCTTGAGCCGCTTCTTGTAGCGGGGCGAGCGGGCGAAGTCGGCGAGCGTCGCGAACAGGCGCTGCGCCTCCTGGCGAAGCTCGCCCGCGAGCTGCTTGTTCCCGAGGTCGGCCGCCGCCGAGGCGAGCCGTCCGAAGGTGTGCTCCGACAGCGTGAAGCCGAAGAACTCGCGGGCGATCTCCGCTGCCTCGTGCGCCTCGTCGAGCACGAGCAGGTCGAACGCAGGCAGCACGAGGTCTTGCCCCGTCGCCTGACGCACGGCGAGGTGCGCGAAGAGCATGTGGTAGTTCGTGACGACGATGTCCGCGCCCTGCGCCGTCGCCTTCGCGTGCTCGGCGTAGCAGTCGTCGCGGAACGGGCAGCCGTCGCCCTTGCAGTCGTCGGAGCCGACGGAGAACTTCGACCAGACCTGAGCGTGCGGGATGAACGCCAGCTCGGAGACGTCGCCGGTCTTGGTCGCGTCGGCCCACGCGAGCACGTCGTCGACCTGCCGCTGCTGGTCGTCGTAGTAAAGGCCACGCAGCTCGCCGCGCGCTTCGCTCTCGGCCATGCGGTCGAGGCAGACGTAGTTGTTGCGGCCCTTGAGCAGCGCGAAGGTGAACGGCCACGGCAGCACGCTCGCGAGCATCGGCAGGTCCTTCCTGACGAGCTGCTCCTGCAGCGCGATGTTCGCGGTCGCGATGACGACACGCTTCTTCTCGTGGTGCGCGTGGTGAACGGCCGGCACCGCGTACGCGACCGACTTGCCGGTTCCGCACGGCCCTTCGCCGAGGGCGTGACGCCCGCCGCGCATGGCCTCGTCGACCATGCGGGCGAGCGCCACCTGGCCCTCGCGCATCTCGTAGCCGGGGAACCGCGAGGCGAAGAGCCCGCCGTCCCCGAAGACCTCGGAGAGGTAGTCATTCATCGGTGGCTCCTCGCGGCTCGCTCAGGCGAAGGGATCGACCTCGGTCTCGTCGGCGGCGGGCGCGGCGCTCTCCGTCTGGAGCTGCTCGACGAACGCGCGCGCCTTCTCCACGTGCGACGTCGGCAGGTCCTTGATGCGCTGGACGCCGAACTTCGCGAGGAACTTGTCCGTCGCCTCGCGCGGCAGCGCCTTGAGCGCCGTGACGAGCCCCTGCGCGACGTTGGGAGCCACGGTGCCGTCGCCCTTCGCGTCGCTCTTCTTGTCGTAGCTGTCGAGCGACTGGCCACCCTTCGCGCCGACGCTGTCCCCCTCGCCGGAGTAGAGCTTCGCGAGGTCGTGCTGCGGGAGCGCCTGGAAGGCCTTCTGCTGCTCGACCGAGAGCTGGTGCTCCGGGAGGATCGAGTACGTGGTCTTGGGGTCCTTCGCGGCGCCGTGGCGCTGGATCTCGAAGGCCCACTTCTCGAGGCCGTACTTCTCGCGGACGCGGACGAGGTCCTTGAAGAACATCACGCCCTGCTCGAGGACCTTCACCTCCTTCGAGTCGTAGAGGGCGACGTTCAGCGCGACGCGCAGCGAGGCCTTCGTGCCCGCAGCCTTCATCTTCTCGTCGACCTCGACGTACTTGCCGTCGACGAAGGCCACCTCGCGCGGGTGCGGCTCACCCAGGAAGACGACGACGGCCTTGTCGCCATCGCCCGCGAGCTTGAGCCAGAGCGAGCCTCCCTGGTCGTGCTTCTTCGCCATCTCTTCGGTCTGCTGCCACATGCTGTTCGTCATTGGTCACTGCTCCTTCTTGTTGGGGTTGGTGGTGGTGCTGCTGTCGGTGGTCGTGTTGCGGGTGCTGCGTCGCTCGCGCCGGTACACCGCGATGAGCTGCGTGCCGTCGGCGGCCTCGCCGGCGTCTTCGAGGTGGAAGTCCGCGCCGAGCTCGATGACGTCGTTCAGCTCCCAGCGTCGGAAGAGGCCCGGCAGGCGGATGAAGTCCTCGTCGCCGGGCAGGTCGTGGATGGGGATCGGTTCGTGGGTCATGCGGTCGGCTCCTCCGGGCGGGTCATCCGGTTCGTGGGGAGGCAAACGCGGCCCGCGAGGTCGGAGTGGGACAGCGAGCTCGCGAGGTGCTCGCGGAGTCGGCCGAGCGCGCGCTGGAAGCGCTTGCGAGCGGCGTCGTGCGAGAGCCCGAGGCGCTGGGCGGCCTCGCGCTGGTTCTCGTCCAGCACCAGCACCGCGAGCAGCAGCTCGGCGTCGGCGCCGATGACCTCGGTGAGCCACACGCGCAGCTCGGCGACGTCGTCCTCGAACGACAGCCCCTGCGTCAGCCCGAGCGGGGCTTCCGCCTGCGACGCCTCCCACTCGGCGCGCGCAAGGCGGTCGAGGTGGCTCGCGACGATGATGCGGTCGTCCTGGTCACGTACCGGCTCGAAGGTGTCCCGGTAGACGACCCGGTCAGCGTCGGCCCACACGCGGCGGCGGCGATCGATGAGGTCCCGCGCGGTGCTGCGCACGAGCGTCGCGGCCACGCGGTAGACCACCTCGAGGTCGAGCCGCTCGATGATGCCCGTGAAGACGTCGGCCAGCTCGGCGATCAGCTCCTCGGGCTGTCCCCGGAAGTTGCGCTGCCGCCGCCGGTAGACGGCGTCGAGGCCGGGCCAGAGCCCGAGCCACACCAGCGCCGAGGCCAGCTCCCGCCACTCGGCGTTCGCCTGCACCGCGCGGACGAGCACCGCGTAGATCCGGTCCTTCTCGTCCCGATCGCCGTCCTTGTTCGTGAGGTACGCGACGAGCGCGTCGGCCGCGTCGAACCGCTCCAGGGCCTTCTCACTCTTGCTCGCCGCCTTGAACTGCTGATCCGCCTTCAGGGTCGTGATCGACCGCACCAGGCTCTCGTGGAGAGCCATCCAACGTGCGCGCATTGGCGCCCGCCTTCCCGGCCGGGCGTCGCGCGCTCACGGAGGACCGAATCAGGGCGTCATGCGCTCGAGTTGGTTGTCAGGGAGCGGCGCTCAGGCGGTCTTCACCGCCCGGGCCTGGGCTCCCCTCGGCTCCGTCGAGATGTTCAGGATGTTCAGCGACCGACAGCGGGGCGCGTAGCAGACCAGCGTGGCCCGGAACGCGCCGTCCAGCGTCGCCTGCAGATCACCGCGCTTGATGGTCAGCCCCGTCTCGTCGAGCTTCGCGAGCAGGGCGCCGCAGCTCTTGCAGCGGACTTCGTCGTGCTTCGGATTCATCGTGACCTCCTTGCCCGCGGCCGTTCCGCGAGCGTCGTGAGGTCACTTTCGAGGCGAGGGGGATGGGGGCGTCGAAGGGGGGAGAAGAGCGATGCTCCGGGGTCCCGCGAGCGTTACTCCCCCCTCCCCGAGGTCTTCGTGGGCGCGGGCACGCCGTGCTTGCGGGCGTCGTCGAGGAGCTTCTTGGCGACCTTGTCGCGCCGTGCGAAGTTCTCGGCGCGCGCCTTCTGGCCGGGCGACGGCTTCCCCTTGGTGGTCTTGGACTTGGACTGCAGCTCGCCGACGAAGGTGAAGTTGGCGAGGCTCGCGTCGAAGGTGATGTTGGTCGGCGGGACGGCGAGGCGCACCTTGCCCTCGCGGCCCGGAGCCCGCTTCACCAGGGCCGCCCGGTCGTCGGTGGGCACGAGCGCATGATCTAGGCGGCGCAGCTCGTCGCGCACGTCCTCGAGGTCGTGGTCCTTCTCGTCGCCCTGGAGCTTGAACTTGTCGAGCCAGCCGCCGCCGTCCACGTCTGGGTCGCGCCGCCGGGCGGCGGCGAGGAGCAGCAGGCGCAGGAACTTGAGGTCGCTCTTCTGGAAACCGCCGTACTCCAGACCGTTGATCCGCACGACGTGGCGCACGCCGGGCTCCTCGGCGAACTCGAAACGCACGTCGTCGAAGATCGCCTGCGGGTTCGTCCTGCGGCTGGCCCGGTAGCTCGGATCGAGGAGGTCCAGGGCCCGGGCGAGGTCAAGGCGGCCGTCTTCGTTCTTGGGCGACGACAACAGGACGATGCCGCCGTCCACGACGGCTCTGTCGGTCGCGCCGCGCATGCCCGGCGGCAGAAGGACAAGAAGATCCCGGCCGCCGAGCAGCCCTCGCAGGCCGCGCGCCGTGTTCTCGATGTCGGGATGGTCACGCCGCGCCCAGATCACCGCGAGGCGCTGACCGCGGCGCGAGAGAGTGCCAACCGCGACCCAGCTTTCGGGCAGCTCAGCGTCGAGTGCCTCGAGCCCGTTGATCGTGCGCAGCTCGCCGACGATGGCCGCGATCCACTCCTTGGTCTTGAGGGTGCGGATCACGAGCTGGTCGCGGGTGAGCTTCACCGGCTCGCACTGCGGCGACCCGTTGCCGCAGACCGCGACGATGTCCCCGGGGCCATGGTGGATCACCCGCCGCGGGCAGTCGTCGTGGACGGGGTGCGGGCAGGGATAGCTCGTGGCGAGCTGCTGTTCCGGCCTCAGGTAGGGCGCGAGGACGTGGCGGTCGTCGCCCAGCGCCTCGGCCCACTGCGCGTCGATCCCGGCGGTGACGGGCAGCGATTCGACACGCCGCCAGATCCGCAGGAGGTCATGCATCCCCGTCACCGGCGACGATGGCGAAGCCCCGCTTCTTCAGCCAAGTTTCCACGGAGGACGCGTCGCTGTCCCGGGTGAACGAGGTGACGTTGGAGTTCGACACCGTCACCATGCGCGGCGCCTTGGAGTCGGCGAACTTCACCTGGAACTTCGCCTTCGAGATGCGGGCGCTGTCCGGGATCGTCCGGTTGCGCCGCTTGAGCGCCTCGAAGACGTTGGCGGCCTTGCGGATCTCGACCTCGTTCTCGGGGCCGCCCCAGAAGTACTGCACCTCCTTGAGCACCACCGACTCCATGCCGTCGATGTCGCTGCAGACCAGGGAGTCCTCGCCATCGGCGCGCAGCGGGTCGAGCGTGAACTTGGCCTTGCCGGCCGGGAAGTGGAGTGCATCGCCGAAGAAGTGCAGCCCGATCTTCTCGCGGTAGAGGTCGTAGATCTTCTTGCAGCTCCCGGCGTTGATGCTCAGCTCGCCGGTCTTTCGGTCGTACCGGATCACGTCGAAGACCTCGGGCCGGTAGTACACGCTGGACGAGCCCGTGGAGTTGAGCGCGCCCTCGCGCTTGCAGGGGTCGCCGTGGCGCACGAGCATCCAGACCTCGTCGGGACGGTCGAACACGAAGACCTTGGAGTTCCGGCCGCGCTTCATCTGATCGAAGACGTCGTCGAACGCGGCCTCCAGCGTCTGGATCTGCTTGTCGGTCGGCTTGGCGAAGGGCTTGCCGTTGCCGTTGGCGGGCTGGAAGTACTGGAAGGAACGCTTCGACACGAGGAGCGTCTCGGCGTGCTTGTTCTCCAGGATGTCCGGGGCATGCAGACGCACCATGACCGCCACGTCCGCCGGCGTCGGGTCCGGCCCCAGCTCAAGCTGCTTGCGAAGCGCGGGCGGGAGCTTGCCGATCTCCTCGCGGAGCGCGTCCATGCCCTCGAGGGTCGCCATCTCGTCCACGAAGAAGAGGTCGTCGACCAGCTCGCGGGGCGTCGACTCGTCCGGCGTCATCAGGACGTGCGCGAGCGCCTCGTAGTCCAGCTCGCCCGGCGCCGCCCGCGGGACCGCCTTGCCGCCGTAGGTGCCTGTCGCCTCGGCGGCGTGGAGCACCGGCCCGGTGTTGGCCAGGGTCACTCCGCGACGGGCAAAGTAGGCCTTGTGCTGGCCGAGCAGGGAGAGCAGATTCTCCGTCCGGATGGACTTGAGCGTCTCCTGGTTCGTGAATCTCCTGAGCGTGAATGTCGACATCTGCACCTCCAGTCCGGCCGGAACTGTCACCTAAACAGTTAACACGCCGGTCAAAAAAAGAGTACCCGTCCGACTACAGCAACAGCCTCCCCTGCGGATCGTTCGCGTCGTCGACGAGCTTCAGGTCGACGAGCCGAATGCGCATCGCCTGGTTGGACACGTTGCTGAAGTTGCCGGCCGCGATCACCTCGCCCGCGAAGTCGCGCAGCTCGGGGCTGAACTCGCTCCCGCCCTTGAGCGCCTTGAGATGCGGGATCATCACGGGCAGCGTGCCGCGCACCTGCTTGGCCGTCGCGCGCACGTCCGCCTCGGGCATGAGCAGCCTGGCAGCGAACTGGTCGGCCTGCCACTCCGCGGGATCCTTCCTCGTCGAGCGGCAGACGATGGCGGGTCGCGCGGGCCGGCCCTCCTCGAAGGCGTAGAGGGGAAGCGTCACCTTCTCCATCTCGATGATGGGCCGGTGCATCCACCAGTGGCCGATCTCGTGGGCGAGGGTGAAAGCGAGCCGTCCCTCCTGGCCCTCGAGCGAGCTGTCGAGGCGGACGACCTTGTCCTCGAGCCAGGTGGCCCCGAGGACGTCGGGCATCTTGAGCAGCTCCTTGAGGTCGGTCACCTCGAGGTCGAGCTTCAGGTACCTCTCGGCGATGTCGTCGACGTCGATCGGCGGGCGCGGTGGTGCCCCCTTGGTCTTGGCGTACTTGTGCAGGAGGTCGAGCACCATGTGCTCGATCTCTGCCGGCTTCCGGAAGGGCACCTTGATGTCCATGCTCAGCGCTTCCCCTTCTTGCTCTTGTCGAGGAGCTTCATCAGCTCCTCCGACGAGATCCCCTCGTCGCGCGCTCTCCTGAGAAAGGCGGGCATCCCCGCGTCCGACTTGATCACGTCGACGACGTCGTGCGCGACGCGGCCGGCGAGCTGCATCAGCGTGTCGAACTCGACGCCAAGCACGGTGGCGAGCTTGCGGATGACCTCCTCGCCCGGCGCCGCCTTCTCGGCGTTGTTCTCGACCCGCGACAGGAACGTGGCTGAAATGCCGACCTTGGCCGCCGTCTCGCGCAGACCAAGCCCGCGCTCCTTGCGGAGTCGCTTGATTCGGTCTCCCAGCGTCTCGGCCATCGTCTCTTCTTCCTCCTGCGGTGAGCGTCCGCGGCAGCGCCGGGACGCACCGTGAACTAAACACTAAACACTTGCCTCCTGGATGTCAACCACCAACCTCGTGAGTTGTCCCAGCCGGCCTTCCGGGCCCGCGTTTCTCCCTCGGAACGCTCGAAGGGAGAACCACGGTGTCGCACGTCCCGATCGCGAACGACAAGCCCGCGCCGGTCGGCGACGGGACCAAGCCGCTGCCGCGCGAACAGCGCCGGCAGGTGGTCGTCGAGGTCCTGGCCATCGCGGTGGTCGATCTCCTGCTCGCGGAACGCGAGCGTGTCCGGGGCGAACATGAAGCCGCAACCCGTTGAACTAACAGAGATTCTTGCCTTGCCTTCACAGAGAGCCGACGCCCTCATGGCCCTCGACGACGGCATCAACCCCCGTCGCGAAGGAGGCGCCGACATGGGCAAGAGCGAACAGGTGAGGAAGGCCCGGGCCGCAGCGGCCACGGTCTCCGAGCAGCTCACCGTGCTGGAGAAGATGACAGTGGGCGAGCTCGTGGTGAAGTACCGCGAGGTCTTCGGGGTTCCGACCCGCACCCGCAACAAGAACTACCTGCGCAAGAAGGTCGGCTGGCGCATCCAGGAGCTGGCCGAGGGCGGCCTGTCGCCCCGCGCGCTGGCCAAGATCGAGGAGCTGGCCCCGCAGGCACCCGTGCGCTGGCGGGCGACGCCGCAGGCGACCGCGACCTCTGCGCCCGCGGCGGTGGCCGTGGTGGCGACGCCCGTCCCGGACCCCGACCGCGACCCGCGTCTGCCGCCGCCGGGCGCGACCATCGTCCGGGTTCACAAGGGCATCGAGCACCGGGTCACGGTCCTGGACGACGGCTTCGAGTACAACGGTGAGCGCCACCAGACGCTGTCGCAGCTCGCGCGGCGGATCACCGGCACGCCGTGGAACGGGTTCCTGTTCTTCGGCCTGCAGCGCCGCGCGCGGCCCGAGCCGGTGGAGGAGGCTCGCGGATGAACAAGAAGCGACCCGCCGCACCGTCGCCGGTCCCCGAGGTCAGGCGCTGCGCGATCTACACCCGCAAGTCGACGTCGGCGGGCCTCGACCAGGACTTCAACTCGCTCGACGCCCAGCGCGAGGCCTGCGAGCAGTACATCAGCCGCCAGGCGTGCCT
>JAKPOQ010000038.1 GCA_029547745.1 Actinomycetes bacterium | reverse complement strand
CAGGATGAACGGTCCCGAACCCACCAGCGGGATGTTCCTGTAGCCCTCGAGATCCTTGTCGGCGACGTTCTTCCACACGTGCTCCGGGAGGATCGGGATGTAGAGGGCGAGCATGCCGGCGTTGGGCTTGTCGCAGGTGATCACGAGCGTCGTGTCGTCGGGCGCTTCGACCTTCTCGACTCCGACGAGGTACTGGATGTAGGCCCAGTGCTGTGTGTCGATGATGCGGTTATAGGTATAGGCGATGTCATGAGCGGTGAGGGGCACGCCGTCGCTCCACTTCATGCCGTCACGGATCGTGAACGTCCAGACCTTGCCGTCCGCGGACGTCTTCCACTCGGTCGCCAGATCGGGCACGGGCTCATACTTCTCGTTGTACCAGGTGAGGAAGTCGTAGCAGAGGCGGAACACGTCCCATGTGGGACCGCTCCAATGAGCGAACGGGTTCAGGCCGTCGTAGTCCTGGGTGATGCCGAGCCTGTAGACGGCCTTGCCGTCGGTGGTCGGCGACGGTGACTCCGCGGCCGCGGCGAGCGGGACCGCGCACAGTGTCGCCGCTGCGACTGCGAGGGCGACCGTGAGGACTGGACGTCTCATACAGATGCTCCCTTCGTTCGGATACGCCCTCTACGGGCCCACTCATGGGTCCCTCAGCGGGATGTCGCCTGCGTATCGGCTGCGGGCGAGGCTATAACCTGTGAGTTCCGGCCGCTACCCGGGACACGTGAGTCGCCGCCGGAGTTTGACGCAGGGCGACGTGTCGCCGCGTGCGTTGCCGCTCCGGGTGCGCGTTGCCGCCCAGGGTGCGCGATGCTACAGTGGCCGCGCCGAGTATCGGCGAGGTCGTCCGAGTGAAGGTCGCGCGAGAGTCCGCGCCGCGACGTGGGAACACGCCGCGAGGTGGCGGACGCCGAAGGGGCAAGGCGCCGTGAGGCGCCGAAACTCTCAGGCAAACGGAGCGCGGCCGGACGGACCCCTGAACGAGCTGCGGCGCCTCCGGCGCCGCGTCCGCGCAGACAGGGTGGCAACGCTGCCCTGTCTGTTTTTGTTTCAGGGCCCGCCTCGCCGGACAGGTTGCAGCAAGACCGGCGCCGGTGGGACGGGCGCCGGTGAGGACGGCGCCGCCGTAGGCGGCGCCGCGCAGACCGGCGCCGACGCCAGCAGGAGGACCGATGGCCGACGAGACGTATCCGCAAGACCTGAAGTACTTCCGCGAACACGACTGGGTGAGGGTCGAGGGCGAGGAAGCCGTCTTCGGCATCACCTGGTTCGCGCAGAACGCCCTCGGCGAGATCGTCTACGCCGAGCTGCCGGCGGTGGGCGACACCGTCACGGCGGGAGCGACCTACGGCGAGCTGGAGTCCGTGAAGGCGGTGAGCGAGATCTACGCGCCGCTCAGCGGCGAGGTGATCTCGGTCAACGCCAAGCTCGAGGACGAGCCGCAGCTCGTCAACGAGGACTGCTACGGCGAGGGCTGGCTCATCCGTGTCCGCATGAGCGCTCCCGATGAGCTCGCCGGCCTCATGGACGCCGAAGCCTACAAGGCGTTCCTCGAGCAGGCCTGAGACGGGAGGGCGGGCGATGACGGAGGCGCGCATCGACTACGTGCCGCACGCCGATGCCGATGTCGCCGAGATGCTCGCGGCCGTCGGCGCGACGACGCTGGAGGAGCTGTTCGCGAGTATTCCGGAGGAGGTGCGTCTGCGGCGCCCGCTCGAGCTTCCGGCTGGCATCACCGAGGTCGAACTGCTCGCCGAGCTGCGCGCGCTGGCCGCGCGCACGACCCCGGCGAGCACGCTCGTCAGCTTCCTCGGCGCGGGGATCTACGACCACCACGTGCCGGCGATCGTCGAGGCCGTCACGAGTCGCTCCGAGTTCCAGACCGCCTACACGCCGTACCAGCCGGAGCGCAGTCAAGGAGTCTTGCAGTCCATCTTCGAGTTCCAGACGGCGATCTGTGAGCTGACGGGGATGGAGGTCGCCAACGCCTCGATGTACGACGCGGGGACGGCCCTCGCCGAGGCTTCGTTCCTCGCCGGGGTGCAGACGCATCGCGTCAGCATCGTCGTCTCAGACGGCGTACACCCGGAGTACCGTGAGGTGCTGGCAACGGAGTCGGCGGCGTCGGGGCCGCGGCCGGTCGCCGTCGGGCTCGCGCCAGGGGCGCGCACCGACGGCGACGCCCTGCGGGCCGCCGTCGCCGCCGACACGGCGGCCGTCGTCGTCCAGCAGCCCAACTTCTTCGGCGCGCTCGAGGACGTGGCTGAGGCGGCGCGTCTCGCCCACGAGGCCGGAGCGCTGCTCGTCGTCGTCGCCGACCCGGTGTCGCTGGGCCTGCTGGAGGCGCCGGGTGTGCTCGGCGCCGACATCGTCGTCGGCGAGGGCCAGTCGTTCGGCAACGCCATGAGCTACGGCGGTCCCGGCCTGGGCTTCATGGCCGTGACCGCGAAGCTCATGCGGCGGCTGCCGGGCCGTCTCGTCGGCGAGACCGTCGACCGCGACGGCCGGCGCGGCTTCGTGCTCACGCTGCAGACACGAGAACAGCACATCCGGCGCGAGAAGGCGACCTCGAACATCTGCTCGAACCACGCCCTGAACGCGCTCGCGGCGCTCGTCCATCTCGTTTGGCTCGGGAAGCGGGGGCTTCCCGAGCTGGCCGAGACCTGCCTGCGCCGCGCCGCCTACCTGCGCGAGCGGCTGCTCGCGCTGCCCGGCGTGAGCGCGTTCACCGAGGGACCGGTCTTCCGCGAGTTCGCCGTGCGTCTGCCGCTGCCGGCCAAGGACCTCGTCGACGCCCTCGTGCCGCGGGGCTTCCTCGCCGGCGTGCCGCTCGGCTGGGCGGCGCCGTTCATGACGGGCGGTGGGGCCGGCGCGGGCGAAGCGCCCGCCGGCCGGGCCGCCCTCGACGACGTCCTTCTGCTTGCCGTGACCGAGAAACGCACGAGGGCCGAGATCGACGCCTTCGTCGGGGCCGTGGCGGAGGTGATCGGCCGTGGCTGAGCGCGACGGCGCGTGGGCGCAGCCGGACGCGCCGCAGACCGCCACCGTCACCTGCGCCGAGGGGCGCGCGACCGTCCAGACGATCTTCGAGAAGTCGCGCGCCGGGCGGCGCGCCGGCGCCGT
>JAKPOQ010000022.1 GCA_029547745.1 Actinomycetes bacterium | reverse complement strand
CGGAACATGGCTTCGGGAGTCTCGAGGACCTCGCCGTCCTCGCCCTTCTTGAGGTACCGACGATTGAGTACCCGCAGCGCGTTGGGCGAGAGCTCGATCACGTCCTTCTCCATGTCATCCACGTCCTTCCGTCGCCCTGGTGACGACCGCCCCCCGCGGCCTGGCTGAGATCGTCTGGGTGAGGACGGGGCGGGCGCCGGAGAGCTGCCCGGCCTCGTCGTCGATGCCCGGAAGCGGCTGCTCGCCGGGCAGCGGGCCGGCGCCCGCCTCTTCGAGTCGCGCCAGCTCGCGCTGGAACTCGTCGATGTCGTCGAACTGCCGGTAGACCGAGGCGAAGCGGATGTAGGCGACCCGGTCGAGCCGCCGGAGGTGGCGGAGCGCGCGCTCGCCGATCTCTTGCGTCGTCACGACCGTCCCGGGCCGGCGGCGCAGCTCGTTCTCGATCTCGTCGGCGACGCGCTCGAGGCGTTCGAGGGGGATGCCGCGCTTCTCGCAGGCACGCAGCAGGCCGTTGAGCAGTTTGCCCCGAGCGAACAGCTCCTGCGCCCCGCTGCGCTTGATCACGACGAGCGGCACCTCCTCGATACGCTCGTAGGTCGTGTAGCGGCGTTCGCAGACGAGGCACTCACGCCGGCGACGGATGGCGTCGCCCGCCTCAGACTCGCGCGAGTCGACGACCCTGCTCTCTTCACTGGCACAGTATGGACAACGCATCGGACGCCTCCGCCAAACGCCGTCATGAGACCCAC
Organism: Actinomycetes bacterium; assembly: GCA_029547745.1. Taxonomy (GTDB): domain Bacteria; phylum Actinomycetota; class Thermoleophilia; order UBA2241; family UBA2241; genus UBA2241. The sequence continues at coordinate 2,711 of JAKPOQ010000022.1, read as the reverse complement.
CGGCCGGCCGGCAATCAGCCGACGTCACCACAACATATGGTGTCCCCTCCCGATGGGGACCTCAATATAGACCTTTTCGCGGCGCGTGCAAGCCTTCCTCGTCGCTTGCTGTGCGGGCGAAGGCTAACCCTTCAGTCGAGGGTGAGTGTCGCCCCGAGCGCAGAGAGAGCCGCGGCCTGGCAGCGATATACTCGGGCCGTGAACGTCGTCGTCCTCCCTACCTACAACGAGGCTCAGAACGTCCGTGACGCGGTCGCCCGCATCCGCGAGGTCGCGGACGGCCAAGGCATCCCCCTGCACACCCTCATCGTCGACGACGACTCGCCGGACGGTACCGGCGAGATCGCCGACCAGCTCGCGCGTGACGTCCCCGACGTGTCGGTCCTCCATCGCCGCGCGAAGGAGGGCCTGGGCAAGGCCTACATCGCCGGGTTCCGGCGCGCCCTCGAGATGGGCGCCGAACGCATCTTCGAGATGGACGCCGACCTCTCTCACGACGCGAGCTACCTGCCGCACTTCCTGCGCCTCATCGATCAGGGCGCCGATCTCGTGCTCGGCTCACGCTACGTGAAGGGCGGCGGCATCGAGAACTGGAGCCTTCCGCGCAGGGTCATCAGTCGCGGCGGCTGTCTGTACGCGCAACTCGTCCTCGGGCTGCCGTATCGGGACCTCACAGGCGGCTTCAAGTGCTTCCGCCGCGCTGTCCTCGAGACCGTCGACCTCGACGCCATCGACACGAAGGGCTACGGCTTCCAGATCGAGATGACGTACCGCGTCCACCAGCTCGGCTTCCGCATCGTCGAGCTGCCCATCGTCTTCGTCGACCGCAAGGTCGGCGAGTCCAAGATGACCAACGACATCGTCTTCGAGGCGATGAAGAACGTCCTGAGGCTGCGATTCAGCCCGCCGGCGCGCGCCCACGGCGAAGGAGCATCGTGATGGGCGGGGCCGAGAACGCGTCGGACGCGCGAGGGGCGAGGAGCGGCGACGCGCGAGGGGCGAGGAGCGCGGAGGCGCCCGGAGAAGCGGCGGGTGCGGCCCCGCAGGCGCCGGCGCGACGCGCCGGCGCCTGCGGGGCCGCACCCCTGGGCGCCGGCGACGGGCCCAAGATCCTCGCCGCCGACGTCGGGACCGGCACCGCCGACATCCTCGTGACCCTTCCCGGCGAGCCGCTCGAGAACGCCGTCAGACTCGTGGTCCCGTCGCGGACGCAGGTCGTGGCGCGCCAGATCCGCGCCGCCACGGCCGCCCGCCGACCCGTCGTCTTCGTCGGCCCGGTCATGGGCGGCGGCCCGGACGGCGCGGCGATGAAGGCGCACGTGGCAGCCGGCCTGCCGTTCATCGCCGGCGAGTCCGCCGCCCTGACCTTCGACGACGACCTCGACAAGGTGCGCGCCCGCGGCGTCAAGGTCGTCGGCGACGCCGAGGCGGCCACGCTCGCCGCTGAGGCGATCGCGGCGGAAGCGAGCGACCCGGTGGGGACAAGCGGCCCGGCACGAGCGAGTGACATCCCGGCGACGGGTGAGATCCCGGCGACGGGCGACGCGAGCTGGGACGCACGCCCGGTCGTCGTGCGCAGCGGCGACCTCGACGTGGAGGGGCTGCGACGGGTGCTTCAGAGACTCGGCGTCTCGCCCTGCTTCGACGCCGTCTGCGTGGCCGTCCAGGACCATGGGTTCACCCCGCGTGGGTCGAACCGGGCCGCGCGCTTCGCCTTTTGGGAGCAGGCGCTCAGCGACCGGCGCCCGCTGGCCGATCTCTTCTGGCCGGCGGACGACGTCCCGGCGACCTTCACCCGCCTGCGCGCCGCGACCGCTCTCGCCGCCGAGCTGGGCGACGGCGCCCCCGTCCTCGCCGCCGACACGGGTCCCGCGGCCCTCTACGGCGCCATGCCCGAGTCCGGCGACGCCGTCCTCGTCAACGCCGGCAACGGGCACACGGTGTGCGTCGTCGCGCGCGACGGTCGCCTCGCAGGCGTCTTCGAACACCACACCTCGGCGCTCGACGGTCCCGCGCTGGAGCGCTTTCTGCGTCGCTTCCTGGCCGGCGAGCTGACGAGCGCGGAAGTGCGCGAGGACGGCGGCCATGGCGCCGTCCTCGCGCCCGGCGCGCTCGACGGCCTCGCCGCACCCATCTTGGTCACAGGTCCGCGCCGGGACCTGCTGCGCGACAGCGCTCTGGCCCTCGAGTTCGCGGCGCCGCACGGCGACATGATGCTGACGGGCTGCTACGGACTGCTTCGCGCCGCGGGCGAAAGAGGCCTCGCCGGTCGACGGCGCGGCGGTACAAGTTGACGACCGCGAAGACTGACGGCGATGCAGGTTGACGGTCGCGAAGGCTGACGGCGGCACAGGCTGACGGCGGTCCAGCTTGACGGTCGCGCAGACCGACGGCGGCGCAGACCGACGGTCAGGGCAGACGCGTGACGACGACGGCTCAGCGCGGCAGACGCAGGCCGACCCCGCGCTCGCGCGCCCGGGCGAGCACGAGCTGGGCCGTCGCCACGTCCTCGATGGCGATGCCCAAGTTCATGCAGAACAGACGCTCGGTCTCGTCGCGCCTCCCCTCCACCGCGCCGACGGCGAGCCCGCCGAGGTCGCCGGCGACCGTCTGGGGAATGTGCTGCAGGCGCGGACCGTGCGCCTTCGTCGCTAGCACCTGGGCCGTGTCGTCGCAGTAGAAGCGGTCGCAGGCCGCCATCGCCGCGGGAC
>JAKPOQ010000192.1 GCA_029547745.1 Actinomycetes bacterium | reverse complement strand
GAGCTGGGTTCAGAACGTCGTGAGACAGTTCGGTCCCTATCTTCTGTGGGCGTTGGAGGTTTGAGAGGGGCTGCCCCTAGTACGAGAGGACCGGGGTGGACAGACCTCTGGTGTATCAGTTGTCGTGCCAACGGCAGTGCTGGTTAGCTACGTCTGGAAGCGATAACCGCTGAAAGCATCTAAGCGGGAAGCGCGCCTCGAGATGAGACCTCCCACCAGCTTGACTGGGTAAGGGCCCAGGTAGACCACCTGGTTGATAGGCTCGATGTGTAAGCACAGCAATGTGTTCAGCAGACGAGTACTAATCGCCCGAGGGCTTGACTTGAACTTCCGAGCCGCTCTGCAGTTTTCAGGTCCGTGCCCGTACCGGCACAATATGTGCGCGCCTGTGTGACGGCGCCAGGCTTTCGGCGGCCATAGCGGAGGGGTCACACCTCTTCCCATTCCGAACAGAGAAGTTAAGCCCTCCAGCGCCGATGGTACTTCGGGGGAGACCCCGCGGGAGAGTAGGACGCCGCCGGATCAGTGAGACGAAGGCCCGCGACTCGGTCGAGTCGCGGGCCTTCGTCGTTCTTCGTCCGGCGTGGCCGCCGGCTTACCTCTCGGCCAGCGGCCTGCCGTGTGTGCATGGGCGGCCGGCCTGCATCGTGGCCGCCGGCCGTCGGGGCCACGTCCGTCAGGGCGGTGGCCCCCTGGCGGTGGACGAGAGGCATGCGAGCTGTGACGGCGTGTCGGCTTGGGAGGCCGCGGCCACTCGTGACGTGGTGCGTCGTTCACCACTATTCACGGGGCGTCGGCCGCCAACGCCTACGATTTCTGGACAAACTTCGCGTCGATGCTGCGAAACGCATGGCCGCCGGCAGGGCGTGTGGTAGCCTTGCGAAGCCGCGGGCATGGCGGTGCGAGGGCGTCAGCAGGCGACTGCCACGAGCGCGCTTCGGGCGCGAAGGCGTCAACAGGCGGCGAACGGGAGAGCGCTTCCGGGGCGACGGCGTCCGCAGGGCACGGGCGAGCGCTTCCGGCGCGACGGTGCCAGCGGGTGGCGGACGTGGGGAGGGGATGTGGCGAAGGCGCGGGTGACGTACCTGTCTGAGGGCGAGAAGGCGTTCATCCATGCGAAGACCATGCAGGTCCTCGCGGAGGTGGGCGTCGCCTACAACACGCCGCTCGCGGTCGACCTGCTCGCCGCGGCCGGCGCGGAGGTCGACCGCGAGCGGCTCACGGCGCGGTTCGGCTGGGGTCTCGTCGAGCGTTGCCTGGCGACCGTGCCGAAGGAGGTCCTCCTCGCCGGCCGGGACCCGTCCTGGGACCGCGTTCTCGGGCGCGACCCGCTCGTCGTGACCAGCGACGGCATGGCCACGCACGTGCTCGACGACCTCACGGGCGAGAAGCGCGAGGGGACGCTGGCTGACCTCGCCCGGTTCACCCGCCTTGTCGACGCTCTCGACGAGATCGACGTCCACTGGCCGTCGCCGCATCCGTCCGACGTCGAACCCGACATGGCGCCGCTGGCCATGCAGGCGACCTGCCTGCGGAACACCGGCAAGCACATCCAGGACGAGATCCGCGAGCCGGAGCTGGTCGAGCCCGTCCTCGCCATGTACGAGGCTGCGGGCGGCGCGACGCTGCAGGAGCGACCGGTCTTCTCGGTCACGAACTGCACGATCGCGCCGCTCCAGCACGACCGCGCCATGACCGAGGCGAGCCTCAAGTTGACGAAGCGCGGCGTGCCGATCTTCATCCTCCCTATGCCGCAGGCCGGCACCACGGGCCCCATGACCCTGCTCGGCACCTGTATCGTGCACCTCGCCGAGCTGCTCTCCGCGGTCGTACTCTTCCAACTGTCCGCGCCGGGCTGTCCGGTCATCGCCGGGGTGGGGTCGGCGGTCGCCGACATGCGCAGTGGCGGCTACCTGTCGGCGAGTCCCGAGATCGGCATCATCAACATGATCTGTCTGCAGATGAGCCGCTTCTACGGTCTTCTGACCCAGGCGACGGGAGTCTCGGCGGACTCTTCGACCGCCGACTTCCAGGCCGGCTCCGAGGGCGGCATGACGGGGCTGTGCGCGGCGCTGGTCGGCGCCGACTCGCTCATCGCCGCCGGCGGCCTCGAGGCGGTGCAGACGACCAGCTTGGCGAAGATGGTCCTCGATGCCGACCAGGTCGGCGCCCTGCGACGGTACATCCGCGAGAGCTCGATCGACGAGGACGCCGCGCTGATGGACGACATCAGGGCGGTGGGGATCGGCGGCCACTACCTCGGCCGCCGCAGCACGCGCGCCCATGCCCGTACGGAAGTGTGGCGCCCGGCGCTGTTCGCGCGCGGCGGCGCGGGCGAAGCGCCCTCGCCGCCGCTCATCGAACGCGCCGTCACATACGCGGACGAGCTGCTCGCGACTCACGAGGTCGCGCCCTTGAGCGACGACGCCGAGCGCGAGATCGAGGCGATCCTCGCCGCGCATGCGGCGCGCCGGGCGTAGCGGGCGGCGCGCCGCATGACCCGCCCGAGGATCTCGTATCTGACCGCGGCCGACCGCGAGTACGTCCACGAGCAGGTCGTGCGCGTCCTCGGGGACGTCGGCGTCGCGTACAACACACCGGAGGCCATCGACCTGCTCGCCGACGCCGGGGCGCCCGTCGACCGCGAGCTGCTGACGGCGAAGCTGCCCTGGGAGCTCGTCGAGCGCTGCCTTGCGACCTGTCCCAGGCAGGTCCTGCTTGCGGCCCGCGACCCGGCGCACGACGTGGTGGTCGGCGACGGCTCGTTGACCTTCTGCACCGACGGGACGGGCACCTACCTGCTCGACGACGTCAGCGGTGTGCGCAGCGAGGGTTCCGCGTCGGCGCTGCG
>JAKPOQ010000177.1 GCA_029547745.1 Actinomycetes bacterium | reverse complement strand
CTGCGCCCTCTTCCTGTACCGGGTCCCGTACCCGTACGGGAGCGAGGACTTCGACGCCTGGGTCCACATGTGCACGCGCGGCTGGGCCGAGAAACGCGAGGCGCACTGGTCGATCGCCGCCGCGTCCGACGACGCGTACCTCGGCGGCGTCTCGCTCACGGTCGTGGAGGGCAGGGAGGCGGGCGAGCTCGGTTACCAGGTCGCGCCCTGGGCGCGTGGGCGCGGCGTCGCCGCCGCGGCCGCGCGCCTCGTCCGCGACTGGGGCCTCGACGAGCTCGGCCTCGAGCGCCTCGAGGTCCACGCCGACGTCGACAACATCGCCTCGCAACGCGTCGCCTTGGCAATCGGGATGCGTCACGAGGGCACGATGCGCGGCTACCTCTCGTCGCGCGGCGTGCGCCGCGACTACGTCCTCATGGCGATGACGGCTTCGGACCCGAGGCAGAAGGTCGTGCCGATGCCCGTGCCGGAACTGGGCGACGGCTTCGTCGTCGTCCGGCCCTTCGCGCCTGACGACGCCCCGGCCGTCGCCGCCGCCTGCCAGGATCCGCTCATCCAGGAGCGCTGCTACTTCGTGCCGTCGCCGTACACGCTCCGTGACGCGGAAGAGTTCATCGCCGCCTCGCGCCGTACCCTCGTCACCGGCGCGGCCGTGCACTGCGCCGTCCGCCGCGCCGGCGAGCCCGCCGACCCGGCTGTGACCGACGGCGGGCCCGGCGATTCCTTCAGGTCCGGCGATCCTTTCAGGCCCGGCGAGCTCCTCGGCGCGATCGACCTCGTCCGCTTCCCCGAGCGCCAGGCCGCCGAGACGGGCTACTGGGTGAAGCGCGAGGCCCGCGGCCATGGCGTAGCCACGGCCGCGCTGCGGCTCATGGTCGCCTACGCCTTCGAGCAGGTCGGCGTCGAGCGCCTCGAGCTCATGGCCGAGACGCCCAACGTCGCCTCGCAGTGCCTCGCCGAGAAGCTCGGCTTCCGGCGCGAGGGCGTGGCCCGCGGCTACCTCGCCTCACGCGGCGAGCGCGACCGCGACCTGGTCGACCCGGCCCACGGCCGCATCGACCAGGTCGTCTTCGCGCTCCTGCGCCCCGAGTGGGAGGCGCTCGGCGACCGGCGCTGAGGCGCGGCTGAGGGCGCTGAGGCGCGGCGGGAAGCGCTG
>JAKPOQ010000174.1 GCA_029547745.1 Actinomycetes bacterium | reverse complement strand
ATCATCGCCGTGAGCAAGCTGGACATGCCGCGGTCGGACTATGCCGACACCATCGCCACCTGCCGCCGGGTCTTCGGCGACGCCCAGCCGGTCTACCTGCCGGTCCACGACGACGACAAGACGGTCATCGGGTCGATGGCGCTCATCAGCCAGTACGTCGCCGACGGCACGGGCAGCCGCCGCGACCCCTCCGAGGACGAAGCCGCCGCCATTGAGGACCAGCGCGGCACGCTCATCGAGGCGATCATCGAGGAGTCCGAGGACGACTCACTGCTGGACCGCTACCTGTCCGGCGAGGACCTCGACGTCGCTCAGCTCATCGCCGACACCAAGACGGCGATCGGCAAGGGCACCTTCTTCCCCGTCCTGCCCATCTCGCCGGCGACCGGCGTCGGCATGGAAGAGATCTTCGAGCTCATCGAGACAGCGTTCCCATCGCCGGCTGCGCGCCCGGCTCCGGCAGCGACCACGCCCGCCGGCGGCGACGTCCCCGGGTTGGCGTGCGACCCGCACGGGCCGCTCGTCGCCGAGGTCATTCGCACGAGCAGCGACCCCTATGTCGGGCGACTCTCCCTGGTGCGGGTGTTCTCCGGCACCCTGCGCGCCGAGGAGGTCGTGCACGTCTCGGGCCACCTCGACACCTTCCTCGGTCACGAGCTCGAAGGCCACCCGGCCCACGACGACGACGAGCGCGTCGGCCCGTTGTCGTCGCCACTAGTGGATTCGTTGCGCACCAAAGAGGTAGCCATCGCCGGCGACATCGTGCTCGTCGCGAAGCTCGCCAAGGCCGAGACCTCCGACACCTTGTCGGCCAAGGATCACCCGGTGCTCGTCGAGCCGTGGGTGCTGCCCGAGCCACTGCTGCCGGTTGCGATCCACGCCAAGTCCAAGGCCGACGAGGACAAGCTCGCGTCGGCCTTGCAGCGCCTCGTCGCCGAGGACGTGACGATGCGGATGGAGCACAACGCCGAGACCCACCAGGTCGTCCTCTGGGCGATGGGCCAGGCGCAC
>JAKPOQ010000148.1 GCA_029547745.1 Actinomycetes bacterium | reverse complement strand
AGCTCTGAGGAGGACTGAGCCATGACCGACACGCTGCTCGTTCGTCTGAAGCCCTACGACCCGCGCCGTGGCCACGTGCTGCGGCGCTACACCTACGCCGGCATCAAGTTCCAGGAGGAGCGCGGCTGGTACCGCGTCGAGAGGCCGGTGGCCGAGTACCTGCGCGCCGTGCGCGAGGTGCCCTCGGATCGCTACGCCCCGCTCGCGTTCGACGTCTGCACCGAGGCCGAGGCCAAGGCGCTCGACGCGGGCGAGAGCGAGGCCGCGAAGGTCAAGCGCAGCGCCACGGACGATCTGAAGGTCGTGCCCGCGCGCACGGCGGTGACCACCGAGGACCTGCCGCCGAAGCCCAACACGCCGCCGCCGTCCTCGAAGGACGACGACGGCCCCAAGCGCGGCAAGCGCGAGCGGGAGTGACGTGTACGCCTCGGTCGCCGACCTGCGCGCCGAAGGCGTGACGGCGGCCGAGGCGAGCGACGCACGCCTCGATCTGCTGCTCGACGAGGCGTCGCGGCTCATCGATCGCGTGACGGGCTGGTTCTTCGAGCCCCGCACGCTGACGCTGCATCTCTCTGGGCGCGGCGCGCCGAGCATCGAGCTTCCCGTGCCGCCGATCCGCGTGGACCGGCTCCTGCTCGGCACCGTGGAGCTGTCGCTCGACCCGAGCGAGCTGCTCGTCGTCGGCGCGCCCGTCCAGCCTGGCTTCGACGGCCCGCGCTTCACGCGCCGGCACGGGCGCGTGTTCCCGCGCGGCCACGGCAACGTGGTGGCAGAGGGGCTATGGGGCTTCACCGAGGACGACGGCACGCTCACGGGGCGCACGCCGCCCGCGATCCGCCGCGCGACGATGCTCCTCGTCCTGCGCTCGATGGCACCGCTCGCTGACGACGCCTCGTTCGAGGCGCGCAGCCGCTGGTGCATCATCGAGGAGCGGACGCGCGACCAGAGCTACCGGCTCGACCCCTCGAAGGCTTGGGCGTCGGCGAGCCTCACCGGCGACCCCGAGGTCGACGCGCTCCTCGCGCTCTACGTGCGACCGAGGCCGATCGGAGCGGCGTGATGCGCGGGCGCCTCATCTTCCCGTTCATCGCGGAACTGCATCGCCTCGACACGCAGGCGATGGCGCCCGACTACGACGAGGACTTCAAGGAGCCCGCCCTCGTCGACACCGACGACGATGGTGTCGGTGAGCCCTTTCGTCGCGAGCATCCGCCGGTGCGCGTCCCCTGCCAGGTGGAGCCGGAGGCTTTTGAAGCCTTGCGCATGGCGACGTCCGGGAACACGCCCAGGTCGAGCTTCGATCTCGTCTTCCACTTCAGGGACCTCGAGCGGCTCGGCCTCGTCGACGCTGCCTCGGGCGACGCCCTGATTCGTCCGAGCGACAGGCTGGGCGCGCTCTACGCGCGCGACGGCCAGCTCGTTCAGGCCGTTCGCACGCCACCCGGTCTTTACGTGACCGAGGCGCGTCCCATCGGCTTCGGGCTCCATCGGCGTCGGCCCAGCCGCAACCTGCTGCTCGTCTCCTTCCAGGACCGCGCAGCCGCACGGAGTGGATCATGATGCGAGCCCTCATTTTCAGCGCCCTGGCCGCCCTCTGCCTCGGCGCGCACTGCCGACCCATCGACGGCTGCATCCGGGGCGCCACGCGCTGCACCAGCAACGCAGCCGAGATCTGCGACGCCGACGGCAGCTACCACGAGCTCGCCGACTGCGACGACGTGAGCGAGCGGAGCGGTGCGCCCTTCGTCTGCGCGTACGTCGACGAGGCGACCGAGGACGGTCACATCACCGGGCACACCTGCGTGCCCGCGAGCGACGCGGACGCGGCGGCGGGAGGTGGGCGATGAAGGGCTACCTCCAGTCGCTGCCGGTCGTCGGCAAGATCTTCCTCGACGTGAAGCCCGAGGAGGTTTGGGCCTTCTGGCGCTTCATGCAGGACCACTTCCGCACGAGCGTCATCAACAAGTCGAGCGCGCTCGAGATGCAGCTCGTCGCGCGCGGGCTCGAAGCGCTCGGCGTCCAGAGCAAGGAGCGCTTCCTCAAGAACTTCACGACCACCATCGGCCGGCGCATCTACACGCCGTTCGAGGTCGGCTCGCCCAAGGGCGGCTGGGACCTCTGGCACCAGGTCGTCATCTGCGTGCACGAGCACCAGCACGTCGTGCAGCACGATCGTGAGGGCCTCTCCTACGAGGTCAGCTACCTCGCGGACCGCGCGGCCCGCGCCCGCTGGGAGGCCGAGGCCTACCGCTCGAACCTGGAGCTGCAGTTCTGGCGCACGGGCACGACGCCCTCGGCACAGCGCACGGCCTCCGTCCTCAAGGACTATGGCTGCCGCGACGAGGACATCGAGGTCACGGCCAAGTCGCTCGCGCTCTCGGCCATCAGCGTGAGGAAGGGCGCGGTCATCAACGAGGCGACGCACGTTGCGCTTGGCTGGCTCGACGAGCACGTGCCGCGCCTTCGCTTCGAGCAGGGGTAAGCGATGGCGGTCTCGCGCACGGGAGATTGGGCACGGGCGCGGCGGCTCCTCACCGCTGCGCCACAGCGCCTGCAAGCGGCGATCGGCACCGCCGTGCGCCAGGAGGCTCACGCACTGCGCAACGACATCGTCCAGGGGCTCACGAGCCAAGCGCCCGGTGGCGAGCCACTGAAGCCGCCGTCGCCGCTCACCATCGCCGCCCGCCAGCTCGAGGGCTTCGGCGGGAGCAAGGCGCTCATCGTCCGCGGCGACCTCCGCAACTCCATCACCGTGATCGTGCAGGGCGACGAGGCCTTCATCGGCGTCTCGCGTTCGGCACGCTCGAAGGATGGTGCCTCGATGGTGGACCTCGCGAAGCTCCACGAATTCGGCGGTCCGCCGGTCATCATCCCCATCACGCCGAAGATGCGGCGCTTCCTGTTCGCGCTGCTCCGCAAGGCAGGCAAGGAGCCCACGGGAGGCGGCGGGCGCGGCATCATCGTCGTGCAGGTCCCGGCGCGCCCCTTCCTCCGGCCCGCGTTCGACAAGTTCCGGGAGGGCGCCAGCAGGCGGTTCCTCGAGCGCGTCGCCAGGGAGCTTGGCCTCGCGCCCTGATGTGAAGGGGCGCGTCCCCTGAGCACCAGGTCCCGTGGCTTTGCCTCCGCGTGGCCCTCCCGACTCTCAGCTCCGTGCAGCCTGCCGCTGGGCCGTCCAGCGGCGGCGACCTCGTGCGGCTCGTCGGAGCCGACCTCGCGAACCGGGTCCGGGTGCTGTTCGGCGGTGTGCTCGCCGAGGTGCTGTCCGTCCGCGACGAGGCCGGGCAGCGGATCGTCGACCTCCGCACGCCGGTCCACGCGGTCGGCGTGGTCGACGTCGAACTGCAGAACCTCGACGCGGCGGGCGACCCGATCTCCGGCGAGTCCGTGGTGCTCGCGAGCGCCTACCGGTTCTCGCGTCCGACCGTTGCGCGCGAGGCCGATCTCACTCGCGTCATCCGGCAGATGCTGCGCGAGCTGAAGCGCCAGGTGCTCGCCAACGTCAGCGCCACGGTTAGCGTCGACTACGACGACACGACGCTCGACGGGCTGAACGTCATCGCGATGGCGAAGGTGCCGTCGCTGGTTCTCTCCGGGCCGACGCTTCGCCCGAACCGATTCTACTCGGCGAACGTCGCCCATGAGGACGTTGTGGGCGGCGTCTCTGGGCCCGAGCTCGTTCGGCGCAAGCCACCGTACACCGTCGACCTCGTCTTCTCGCTCACCGCCGCGTCGGAGCGGACCGCCGAGCTGTTCAACCTGATGGCGGCGGTCGCGACATTCCTGAACCGCAACCGCTGGCTCGAGCTGCAGCGCGATCCCGCCGACGCGTCGCGAGGCACCGTCCGCTGGGAGCTCGACGCCGATGGCGAGTTCCG
>JAKPOQ010000127.1 GCA_029547745.1 Actinomycetes bacterium | reverse complement strand
ACCCCGGAGCCGGCGGCGACGAGGAAGGCGTCGGCGTGCCCGTGATAGCAGCCGGCGAACTTCAGCACGACGCGGCGTCCGGTGGCGGCCCGGGCGATGCGAATGGCCGTCATGACCGCCTCCGTCCCCGAGGACGTGAATCGGACCCGCTCGACAGGTGCAACTCGGGCGCAGATCGCCTCGGCGAGTTCGAGTTCCGGCAGACACGGCGCCCCAAAGGACGCCGAGCGCGCGACGGCGGCCTGAACCGCCTCGACAACCACCGGATGGGCGTGGCCGACGATCGCCGGACCCCAGCCGCCGACGAGGTCGACATAGGTGCGCCCCTCGATGTCGGTGATCGTGCCTCCGGCGGCAGACGCGACGAAGCGCGGTGTGCCACCGACCGCTCCGAAGGCGCGCACCGGCGAGGACACCCCTCCGGGCATGACGGCCCGGGCCCGGGCGAACAAGTCCTCCGAAGTGACGCTGCTGGTCACGTCAGCGCTCCGTTCCGTTGAGCCAGCCGGCCACCTCGGTCGCCCAGTAGGTCGCCACGAGATCGGCGCCGGCTCGCGTCACCGAGGTGAGCACCTCGACGATGGCCGCAGCGCGGTCGATCGCCCCCGCGGCCGCAGCCGCCTCCACCATCGCGAACTCCCCGGACACCAGGTATGCCGCGACTGGCACGTCCGAGATCGCGGCGACTTGTGAAATGACGTCGAGATAGGCCAGGGCGGGCTTGACCATGACGATGTCGGCGCCTTCGGCCAGGTCGAGCCGGACCTCTCGGATCGCCTCGCGGGTGTTGCCCGGATCCTGTTGGTAGGTGCGTCGGTCGCCCGTCAGGGTGGAGCCGACCGCCTCGCGGAACGGGCCGTAGAAGGCGGAGGCGTACTTCGCGGCATACGCCAGGAGGATCGTGTCGAGGTGTCCGGCGGCGTCGAGCACCTCGCGGACCGCACCGATCTGCCCGTCCATCATGCCGCTGGCCCCGAGGGCGTGCGCCCCGGCGTCGGCGAGGACGAGGGCCATGTCGCCGTAGGCCTGCAGCGTCGCGTCGTTGTCGACCCGGCCGTGGGTGTCGAGCACCCCGCA